>CAZOXN010000040.1:0-10827 GCA_964583655.1 uncultured Desulfarculaceae bacterium
ATCATCGGACGCATAAACAGGGAGCAGAAGACCACCATCCTCATGGTGGAGCAAAACGCCAAGATGGCCCTCTCCCTTGCGCACTACGGCTATGTCCTTGAACTGGGACGTATCGTCATGGAAAACACCTGCCGGGAACTCATGGAGAACGAGGATGTCAAGGAGTTCTACCTCGGGATAAAAGCCGCCAGCGTGAGGGGGACCAAGAGGTGGAAGAGGAAAAAGAAGTGGAGATGACCCAGCCCATCCCCGATGCGGAGACTGTCCCCAGGCTCTTCTGGAGCAGGGTCCAGCAACTGGGAGACAGGACCGCCATGCGGGAGAAGGTCTTCGGCATCTGGCGGGATATCTCGTGGCGCCAGTACGGCGAGAACGCCAAGCACGTGGCCTTGGGCCTCATCTCCATGGGCCTGACCAAGGGCGACACCGTGGCCATCATCGACGAGAACAACCCCGAGTGGCTGTACAGCGATATGGGGATCCTGGCCGCAGGCGGTGTGACCGTGGGGATCTACACCACCGACTCGCCGGCGCAGGTCCGGTACATTATCAACCATTGCGGGGCCAGGGTCGTCATCGTGGAGGACGAGGAGCAGCTCGACAAGGTCTTGGAGGTCCGCGACGAGCTCCCTGACCTGGAGAAGATCATCGTGATAGACATGGAGGGGCTTCGCCACTTCAGGGACCCCATGGTCATGAGCTTCGAGGAGCTGATCGAACTTGGAAGGGTGCTGGATTCCCAGGAGCCAGGTCTCTTCCAACGGCGCCTCCAAGAGACCAGGCCCGATGACTTGGCCATCCTCGTCTATACCTCCGGGACCACCGGGCCTCCCAAAGGCGCCATGATCTCCCACAGGAACATCTTGGCAGTGAGCCACCTCCAGCAGACCATCAACCCAGGTTACCCAACCGATGAGATGCTCTCCTTTCTCCCCCTGTGCCACGTGGCACAGCGCACAGGATCGGTCTTCAACCACCTCCTGGTGGGCTATACCATAAACTTCGTGGAGGAGCTGGACACTGTCCCCGAGAACCTCCGGGAGGTCTCGCCCACGGTCTTCTTCGCAGTGCCGAGGATATGGGAAAAGTTCTATTCCTCCCTCGTGATCCAGATCAAGGATTCCACTGGCCTGGAGAAGCTCGCCTTCAAGTGGGCCTTGGAGATCGGCCACAAGGTGGCGGATCTCCAACTGGGTCACCAGCCCGTCCCTTTGCACCTGAGGTTCCTGTTTTGGCTGGCCGACTTGGCGGTCCTCAAGAACCTCAAGAAGATGCTCGGACTGAGCAAGGCCCGGTACCTGGCCTCTGGTGCCGCCCCCATATCCCCGGATCTCCTCAGGTTCTACAAGGCCCTGGGCATTGAAATGCTGGAGGCTTACGGGCAGACAGAGAGCTCGGGCGTCTCGACCATACACCCGCGCAACCAGGTCAAGTTCGGAACAGTGGGGACGCCGATACTGGAGACCGAGGTGAAGATCGCCGAGGACGGCGAGATCCTCTTGAGGGGTCCCCACGTGTTCATGGGCTATTACAAGGAACCGGACAAGACAAGGGAGACCGTCATCGACGGATGGCTCTACACCGGGGATGTGGGGAGGCTTGACGAGGACGGCCACGTCGTCATCACGGATCGCAAGAAGGACATCATCATCACCTCCGGGGGCAAGAACATCACACCTTCCGAGATCGAGAACCAGCTCAAGTTCAGCCCTTACATCAACGACGCGGTGGTCATAGGAGACGGGAGGAAGTTCCTGACGGCCCTGATCATGATAGACGAGGAGAACGTCATGAAGTACGCCCAGGACAACCGCATTCCGTTTACCACGTACGCCAGCCTCACCAAGGCCCCGGAGATCATCAAGCTCATAGAAAAGGAGGTGGAAGAGGTCAACAAGAGGTTCGCCCGGGTGGAGACCATCAAGAAGTTCCGTCTCATAGATATCAGGCTTACGACAGACGACGACGAGATCACCCCTACCATGAAGCTCAAGCGTAAGATGATAAGCGAGAGGTTCAAGGGCCTGATAGAATCGATGTACAGGGGCGACTGAGGCGAGGCGTCTTGGCTTTCGGAGGTCTTGTTACCAAAGGGTGTGGTGGGGGGATCAGCGGGTCCTTAGGACCCTTGGCGGCTATTCTGTCTGTAGCCACGGATTCCGTCTCTCGAATACCATGGGAAAGGAGGCCGATCATGAAGAGGATGACGCTTGTGGGACTTGTGACCGTTGTGGTGGGCATGCTGCTGCCGTTGACGGTGGTGGCCGAAGAAGGGGTAACCGATACCGAGATCGTCCTCGGCTCCCAGCAGGACTTGAGCGGGCCGGCCGTGGCCTTTGGGGTTGCGGTGAAGAACGGCCTGGAGATGCGGGCCAGGGAGATCAACGAGGCAGGCGGGATCCACGGCAGGAAGATCAAACTCATAGTAGAGGACCACGCATATGACCCCAAGAAGGCCGTAATGCTGACCAACAAGATGATCAACTTGGACAAGGTCTTCGCATTCGTGGCAATCTTCGGGACCCCAACTGCCCTTGCCGTGCTCCCCACCATGACCCAGAAGAAGATACCAGCCCTCTTTCCAGTCTCCCTCTCGGACCAGTTCCACACCCCCCTGAACAGATACAGCTTCATCTCGTACGCCTCTTACATCGTCCAGGGTAGGAACATCGCCAAGTACTTCGTGGACACGAAGAAATACACCAGGTTCGGGCTCATGTACCAGGACGACGAGCTGGGGGCAGAGGTCCAGAAGGGGCTGACCGACCAGCTCGCCCTGTACAACCTCAAGCTCGTGGCGGCCGAACCGTACAAGCGGGGGGCCACTGACTTCAGCTCCCAGATAGCCAACCTGAAGAAGGCCGATCCACAGGTGGTGGTCCTGGCCACCGTGATCAGGGAGACCGTCGGGGCCTTGAAGGAGATCCGCAAGCTCAACTGGGAGGTGGATGTGGCGTGCACCTCGGCATCGGCATCCCACTATGTCCCGATCCTATCCCAGCAGTCCGGGTTTTCGGCGGATGGGACTTACATCCTCTCCAGTTACCCTGATCCCCAGGCCGCTGAGCTCCCATTCTTGAAGGAATGGGCCAAGAGGTACCAGGAGTGGTTCCAGAAGCCGCCGGAGATGACCTGCTATCCAGGGTACGATGCCATCCACTTCTTCGGCGTGGCCGCGGAGAGGGCAGGCAGAGACCTTACCAGGGAGAAGCTCATAGGCGCCCTGGAGACCTTCAAGGATGTCCCGACCCCTCTGGGCGGCCCGCCTGTGAGCTTCAGCCCGACGAGCCACCTGGGGTCCAAGTACTATTTCATGAGCCAGATCAAGGGGGGGAAATTCGTCAAGATCTCGGATTGGATAAGCTATGAGAAGTGAGTTGCGCCTTCTCACCCGATGCGGGCTTCCCGCAAGGGATCGTTGTCAGTGGCACGTCGCGTGTTGGGACACGCCACAAGCCACTGGCCACTGGCGGTGAGGGATGGACTCCTTTCTGAACGGGCAAACAAAGGTCCGTTGCGGGTTGGAAGTGGCTTGTCGGGCCTGGTGACGACCGCCTGCAAAGATGCAACCGACGGCATTGAAGGTCGCTCGGGCGGGCGTGAAGCCCGCCCGCGTCCATGACCTTGGCGTGGAGCCAGGGCATCAAACAGACCGGAAAGGAGGATCCAACATGAAAAAGGCATTGCTCTTTGGTGTCATGGCGATCTTCGTGGCATTCGGTCCCCTGGCCGTGCGTGCAGGGGCGGAGGAAGGGGTGACAGACACCGAGATCCTCATCGGCTCCCATCAGGACCTGAGCGGGCCCATAGCGGGATGGGGGATCCAGGTGAAGATGGGGCTGGAGATGAGGGCCAGGGAGATCAACGAGGCAGGCGGGATCCACGGCCGCAAGATCAGGTTCGTCATCGAGGACAGCGCCTATGACCCCAAGAAGGCCATCATGGTCACCAACAAGATGATCAACATGGACAAGGTCTTCTGCTTCATCGGCAACATGGGGAGCCCCACGGCCCTGGCCACAAAGCCCATCATATCTGGCAAGAAGATCCCGCAGATGTACCCTCTGACCGCGGCCTCTGGCTTCTACGACCCGTACGACCGTTACAGCTTCGGGGGGTTTGTGCCGTACTACGACCAGGCCCGCTGCCTGGTCAAGTACTTCGTGGAGAACAAGGGTTACAAGAAGATCGGGATCTTGTACCAAGACGACGAGATGGGCGACATCATGCTCAAGGGGGTGAAAGATCAACTAGCCGTGCACAAGTTGGAGCTGGCCGCAGCGGAGTCGTACAAGAGGGGGGCCACTGAGTTCAGCTCCCAGATCGCAAACCTCAAGAAGGCAGACGTGCAACTGGTCGTCCTCGCCACGGTGATCCGCGAGACCGTAGGGGCGTTCCGCGAGGCGAAGAAGATCGGGTGGTCCGTGGACATGTGCGGCATGACCCCGGCCTACACCCAGATGGTGGTGAACCTGCTGAAGGCGGCCGGTGTCTCACCTGACGGCCTGTACGTGACAGGACAGACAGAATATCCTTACGAGGACAGCCCCCTTGCATCCGTCAAGGAGTGGTTCAAGAGGCATGTGGACTGGTACGGAAAGCCGCCTGACTTGCCCACCACCGCCGGCTATTGGGGAGTCCATCACTTCGCCCTTGCGGCCCAGAAGACGGGCAAGGGCCTGACAAGGGAGGGATTCATCGACACCATGGAGACCATGGGGACCGTAAACGATGACATCTTCGGTGGCGTGTCCGTCACATTCACCAAGCAGAGTCATCAAGGGGCTTACAACGTCTTCATGTTCCAGGTCCAGGGCGAAAAGTGGAAGAAGATCTCTGGCGTCCTCGACTTCCGCAAGTGAAGAAGCCACTCCTGCGTGGGCGGCCGCATGGGGGTGATGGGACCCGCCCAAACAGTCGGGGAGAGGGCGAGAGGGCCATCCCTCCTCCCCGGTCACTCCGTGGGGCAGGAGATGATGAGGCCGCCTGTTTGCCGGGCCCAGTAGGCCTCATCACCGCCCACGCTTCGAGTCCCGAGACCGAATTGACTCGGGCCATCCACTCTGCTACCCTCCCCACGCCTGCGCGTGAATCGGGGCGAGGCCGTAGGGAAGACTGTCATCCTGAGAGGCAGAGATGGGAAGACTGGACGGCAAGGTTGGGGTGGTCCTGGGGGCATCCAGCGGATTTGGGGAGGCCATTGCGCAGCGCTTCGCCTCGGAGGGGTCCAAGGTCGTGGTCGCGGCACGACGGATCGCCCTCTTGGAAGAGCTGGCAAGGCGCATCGACGGGGTCGCGCTCAGGTGCGACATCACGGCAGACCACGAGGTAGCGGGTCTGATTCAGGAGGCTGTCGAGAGGTTCGGTAGGATCGATGTGGCTGTCAACACCGTGGGCTTCGACCAGGCCACGCCCCTCAAGGATCTGACCACTGATAAGCTCCATGCCATGACCGCCGTGCACTTCTACGGGGCCGTCTCCTTCATGCGCCATGCGGCAAACGCCATGACCCGGGGCGGCTCAGTGATCCTCTTCTCTTCCGTGAACGCCACCCTGGTGGGGGAAGGGCTTGTGGCCTATTCCGGGGCCAAGGCTGCCCTGAATCACGCCACCAAGATAGCCGCCGCGGAATACGGACCCAAGGGGATCCGCATCAACGCCTTGGCCCCTGGTTTCATGCGGACGCCCATGACCGAGAGATACTTCGAGAGGTACCCGGACCTCATCCAGGCCCTCGTGGAGGAGACCCCTCTGGGGCGTCTGGGCGAGGTGGAGGAGGTGGCCAGCGCCGCGCTATGGCTGGCC
This sequence comes from uncultured Desulfarculaceae bacterium, assembly GCA_964583655.1. Taxonomy (GTDB): domain Bacteria; phylum Desulfobacterota; class Desulfocorpusculales; order Desulfocorpusculum; family Desulfocorpusculum; genus CAZOXN01. Next base: position 5,806 of record CAZOXN010000040.1, read on the forward strand.
AGCGACGAGTCCTCCTTCGTCACAGGCCAGGTCATCCATGTGGACGGCGGTGCCTCTCTCCGCCGCCTCCCCACCCAGCAGCAGGTACTGGACATCGCCAGGAGGAGGCAGGCCCACCCTTGAGGTGTGGACCCTGGATCGCGACAGGGCCATCTGGACTCTCTTTGGAGGCAAGGGTAGGTGGGAAACGTCCTTTTCGAGATCCGAGAAAAGGGGAAATGGTTGGAGATCTTGGAGGAGATCGCCTCGGACTTGGGCATGGTGGCCACATTGGTGGATCCACAAGGCATGATCCTGCTTTATGCAGGCGATTACCCTGAGATATGCCTCAAGGTGCGTAGGAGGCCCCAATCGCTCACCTTCGTATGCGGCCAGAGCAGCCAGGTCCTCATGAAGCAGGCCGAGCGGTCACGGGGGCCGGTGGTGGAGCTCTGCCAGATCGGGCTTTGCAAGATGGTGATCCCCCTCTTCAGCGGGGATCGGTTCTTAGGGGCCGTGGCCTCCTGCTCCAGGGCCTTGGTGGGGGAAGAGCTGGACCCCTTCTTGCTGTCCCAGGAACTCGGCATAGGGGAAGAGGAGGCCCGAGGGCTGCTGGCCTCCAGTGGCGAGGTAGACGAAGAGCAGGTCTGGGAAGTGGCCAGAAGATGGGCCGGTCGTCTCGGGTCTTTGACGGATGGGGCCCCATAGCGGCTAGCAGCGGTGCCCAAAGTGGCCCCCGGGAGGAGAATTGAAATCCCTGACAGTTGTCTGTTGACCGTCGCTGGTTGCATTCGCATCCCGAGGCGTATCGACCCTGCCCAGGACCGCGGAGCGACCAACCGAGTCTCTTTTCCTAGTGCCAACAACTGACCACTTGCGAGGGACCATATCTATGGAGACCCAAGGCCGCGTTGGGAAGAGGAGGTGAGAGATGGGGAAGATAACCGGGGGCGAGGCCCTGGTGCGGTGCCTGCTCAACGAGGGAGTGCGTCGAGTCTTCGGCATACCGGGCGGGCAGCTCCTCCCCATGATCGATGCCATCGTAAGGGTAGGCAAGCCCCAGGGGATGGATTACATCATGACCCGTCACGAGTCCGCAGCGGCCCACATGGCGGACGCCTGGGCGAGGGTGACCGGGGAGCCTGGGGTCTGCTCCGGGACCGTGGGACCCGGGGCTGTGAACCTGGTTCCCGGGGTGTGGGTCGCCCGTGCCGATAGCGTCCCCATGGTGGTAATCACGCCTCAGATACACACCAACAGGTCTTATCCCTTCAGGGGATCTCAGCAGGAGCTGGACCAGTACCACCTCATGGCCCCCATCACCAAGTGGGGAGCGGTGGTGAATCGCTGGGAGCGCATCCCTGAGCTGGTAGCTCGCGCCTTCCGCATGGCCACCTCGGGAAGGCCCGGCCCGGTCCACCTGGATGTCCCAGTGGACGTCATGTTCGAGACCAGGGAGGAGGAACAACTGCGGATCCACCCTCCAAACCGCTATCGCCCCATGCGAGGGCCAGGGGCACCATGGGACCTGGTGGAAGAGGCGGCAGGACAGCTCTCCCAGGCAGACAGACCCCTCATCCATGCCGGGGTCGGAGTCCTGCGCTCCCAGGCCTGGGGCCCGCTCAGGGCCGTGGCCGAGTATCTCCAGATCCCCGTGAGTCCGACGGTCTCTGCCCGCGGGGTCCTGCCGGAGGATCACAAGTTGGGATTGATCGCCGCGGGTGGCGGGGCCCTGTTCGCGGGCATGGGGGCAGACCTGGTCTTGGCCGTGGGGTGTACCTTCTGGGAGCTGGACTTCTGGGGGAGGCCCCCGTTTTGGGGACCTCCCGAGGCCCAGCGCCTCATCCAGGTGGACGTGGACCCTGGGAGTATCGGGTTGAATAGGCCTGTGGACCTGGCGCTAATGGGGGATGCCAGGGAGGTCTTGGAGCAACTGGCGGAGGCGGTCCGCCAGGTGGGGCCACCGAGGGAGTCCTCCCAATGGTCCGCCCGCTGCAAGGCCCAGGAGCGGGAGGGACTCAAGGCGCTTGAGCCACTCCTCGACTCCCAGGCCACACCCATCCACCCTTTGAGGCTGATCGGGGAGGTGCGTCGGTTCTTCCCCCCCGAGACCATCCTGGCCGTGGACGGTGGTAACATGGCTGTTTGGGCTGCCATGGGGACGTGTGTCCACGGGCCGAGGCAGTTCCTCGGTGCGCATCACACCGGGCACCTGGGGGTGGGGCTACCCTTCGCGCTGGGGGCCAAGATGGCCTGCCCGGATCGTCCTGTGGTGGCGCTCCACGGGGATGGGGCCTTCATGCTCTCATGCCACGAGTTGGAGACGGCTGCCCGCCTCGGGCTCCCCGTCATCGACATCATCGGAAATGACAGGGCCTGGGGGATGATCAAGGGATCCCAGGCCAAGGCCTTCGGGGAGCGGTTCTGCGGGGTGGACTTTACAGACGCCAGGTATGACCTCCTGGCACAGGCCATGGGCTGCCACGGAGAGCGGGTCATGGATCCTGGGGAGATCCGACCGGCCCTGGAGCGGGCGGTGGCCTCGGGGAGGCCCGCGGTACTGGACGTCTTCCTGGATGCCTCGGCCAACCTCAACCCACCGCTTCTCGACCTCCTCAACTCCATCTGGTTGGACGGTTGTGAGAAGTAGAGTGGCATTGCCGCGAGAGGTGGACCATGGGCCAAGAGATGAGGGCCGCTGTGCTCACCGCCAAGAGGAGCATAGAAGTGAGAGAGGTCCCCAGGCCGAGCCCAGGGGAGGGACAGGTCTTGTTGGGGGTTCGTTACTGCGGGGTATGCGGCTCCGACGTCCACATGTTCCAAAAGGGACTCCCCTCCCCGACCATCCTGGGACACGAGTTCTCGGGCGTCGTCGTGGAGCTGGGCCCCGGGGTATCGGGATGGGAGCCAGGAGAGGCGGTGACCGCCTACCCGGGGACCCCTTGCGGCCAATGCCGATGGTGTCTCAGTGGGGACATACAACTTTGCGACCAGATCATCCCGAGAGGTTACGGGCTCGGCCTTCGCCCAGGCGCCATGGCCGAATATGTGCTGGTGGATGCCTCCTCCCTCAGGAGGATACCGCCCGGGTTGGAAATCCGTTCAGCAGCGCTAGCCGAGCCCCTGGGCGTAGTGATCCACGGGGTCCGTATGAGCAGGGTGCGGCCTGGGGATCGCGTGGTCGTATTGGGCTGCGGGACCATCGGGCTGCTGACCGTCGCGGTCCTGGGGAGGACAGGGGCAGGGGCCATATACGTCACGGATCCGGTGGCAGCCAAGAGGAGCAGGGCCGTGGAATTGGGGGCAAGGCAGGCCTATGACCCCGAGGGTTTGTCCCCCTTCATATTCCACGAGCTGATGGGGGGACTGGGTCCTGATGTGGTCTTCGAGTGCGTCGGTATTCCCGAGACCTTGGCCGCCGCCGTCAACTACGTGCGCAAGGCAGGCCAGGTGCTGGTCTTGGGCGTTGGGATGGAGCCCACAATGCTCCTACCCATGGTATGGAACTTCAAGGAGGTGGAGATCAAGGGATCATACGGCTGCGCCCAGGAGTATGACATGGCCCTGGAGTGGCTGGCACAGGGAAGGATCCAAGCTGAAACGATCATCACCAGGGAGTTCGCCCTGGAGCAGACCCTGGAGGCCTTCGAGGTCATGGAGGGCCCCAACGAGGAGGGAAAGGTCCTCATCCGGCCTCAACCCTGATCCCTTCATGGACGCCCTGGGCCGAGGGCGGCAGGCAAGGGGCCTCCTGGATGACGAGACCCCTTATCCCTCCCCTTCCACGAGCCTGTACAAGGTCTCCATGGCCTGGGGAAGCCTCTCCACCTCCGGTCCCCCGCCCTGGGCGAAGTGCGGTCTTCCTCCCCCCTTGCCACCCACTGCCCGGGAGACTTCTTTCATCAGCTCCCCCGCAGGAAAACGGCCCTGCAGGTCCTTGGAGACCGAGACTGTGAGTATCACCTTCTCCTTCGACCTGGACCCAAGGAGGACTATGCCCGAGCCCAGCCTGTCCTTGAGTCGGTCGCTCAGATCACCCATGGCCTTGGGGTCTTCGAGATCCACCTCCGCTGCCAGGACCCTTACCCCGCGGATCTCCCTCACCTCCTCCAGTAGGTCCCGGGACTGGCCGCTGGCCACCCTCGCCCTCAGGTCCCGGATCTCCCGTTCCAGCTCCTTCTGTCGCTCCAAGAGGCGGCGCGCCTTGTCCATGATCTCCTCTGGGGTGGCCTTGAGGAGGACCGCCAGCTCCGCCATGGCCTGTTCCTTGGCCTGGACGTACTCCACAGCCGCCCTGCCGGTGAGGGCCTCCACGCGTCTTGTATCCGCAGAGATGCTCCGGTCGCTGAGGATCTTGAAAAAACCCACATCTCCCGTGCGTAGGATGTGGGTGCCCCCACAGAGCTCCGTGGAGAAGTCCCCCATCCGCACCACCCTCACCGTCTCCCCGTACTTCTCATCGAACAAGGCCATGGCCCCCAAGGCCAGGGCCTCTCGATAAGGGAGCCAGGCCACGTTCACCAGGGCATTCTCCCGGATCCGCTCGTTGACCCTCCTCTCTATGCGGGCGACCTCCTCTGCGGTCACAGGAGAAGAGTAGGTGTAATCGAAACGAAAGCCGTCGGGAGTCACCTTGGAGCCGGACTGGTGGACCACCTCCCCCAGGACCTCCCTCAGCACGGACTGGAGGATGTGGGTGGCGCTGTGATTCCGGGCCGTATCCCACCTGGCCCCCTCTTCCACCTTGAGCTCCACCTCCTGCCCCAAACAGAGCGATCCCTCTCTTACCTGCCCCACGTGCACCGTCAGCCCAGACAACGGGCTCAGGGTGTCCGTCACCTCAACCCTGAGCCCCGGGCCCAGGATCACGCCCCGGTCCCCCACCTGTCCGCCTGACTCACCGTAAAACGGGGTCCTGGAGACCATCACCTCCACCCTCGCCCCCTCCCCGGCCCCGCTTACCTCTTCCCCGTCCACCAGGAGACAAGTCACCTCGCTCACCGAGGAGAGTTCCTCGTACCCCACGAACTCCGAGGCTACCCC
>CAZOXN010000041.1:0-10718 GCA_964583655.1 uncultured Desulfarculaceae bacterium
GGATCGCCCAGGAATGACGCTCATGGCAGAAGACCCCCGTGACCACTTACGGGCAATTTCGCCATGGCTGGACTGGGGGCCGCGATGGGGTCATGGCGAAGATGGGAAGCGGAGGGAGATGCGGTTCCCTTGCATGCCTGCTCCCTTCACCGAGCGGTTGAGGAAAAAGACCGCTGCGTTGTCACAATCGTCGGGGATATGGTATAGTCGCAAGGTAGGGTATCACGGACCCCCGGCTTTCTCTCCAGAAGGAGGTGATTCCATGGCGGAGAACAGGGTAGCACGGGTAACCGATATCATCGCTGCATCGCCCAAGGGTTTTGACGACGCCATCAAGGCAGGTTTCAAGAGGGCCTCGAAGACTCTGCGCGGGATCACGGGACTCAAGATAGTGGAGCAGCGGGTCGCAGTGGAGAACGACCAGATCAAGGAATACAGGGTAAGGATGGAGGTGATCTTCGTCCTTGAGGAGTGAGATGACACCTGGGATTGTCATTGGACTGAGAACGGTCCGTGTGCCCTACTTTCTCCATAGGTCCTCTCGGGGGCCCATATGCGAGTGAAGGAATCCATTGCCATCGCTATATGGGTCGCCTGTGCCCTCTTCGTAGCCTCCGGATGTAGTACTGTCTCACCGGTTCTTTCCCCCGCGCCCAGAACCGATGGGGGTAAAGCGCGAGACCCTGAGATCGAATCGGCGTCCCAAGCTTCCTACCACGTATTGCTGAGCCTGCTGAGGGGTAGAGAGGGATCGAGAGAGCTAGCCGTCGAGGAGGCCGAGAAGGCCGTAACCGCAGCACCAGACTCCGCCTATCTCAGGCTGTTCCTCGCCGAGGCCCTCGCCAGGGCGGGCCGGCTGGATGATGCTGTTCGAGAGGCAAAGGCCGCAGCGGATCTGCAAGCCGAAGACGCCAGGATCCAGCTCTCCTTGGCAGAACTCCTTTCATCAGCAGGGCAGAGGGAGGAGGCCATAGTGCGTTACCGCAGGGCCCTCGAGGTGGAGCCTGGGCAGGTCGAGGCAAGCCTCCGTCTGGCCAACCTCCTGAGGGAGGCAGGAAGACCACAAGAGGCTGTCGCGGTCCTCCAAGGGATGATCAAGGCTGGCCCTGGGGGCGCCCTGGGTCACTATTACTTGGCCCGCATTTACGCGGAGATGAAGGAATCCCCCAAGGCCATCGAGCACCTCAAGGCGGCCATCTCCATGCAGCCGAACATGCAGCCAGCCCTGATGGAGCTGGCCTACCTTTACGAGATGGACAAGCAATGGGAGGCAGCCATCTCAACATATGGCAGGATACTTCAGTCTGACCCTGGGAATCAGAGGGCCTTGGTCAGGCTGGGACAGATCTATATCAACCAGGAGCGGTTCGAGGAGGCCGTGGGTCTGTTCGAAAGGCTCAAGGCCATGAACCCTACCAACGCGGACGTCAGGCTGAAGGTGGGGCTCCTCTACCTCGAGTTGAAGCGTTACCCTGAGGCGATCCGGGAGTTCGAGGGCGCTATTAGTCAGGGTATCCGGGTGGATCAGAGTCGCTTCTATCTGGCCACCGCCTTGGAGGAGTCTGGGGAGACGGAGCGGGCATTGAACGAATTCCAGAAGATCCCGCTCGAATCGGAGCTCTACAGCGAGTCACTCATCCACCGGGCAGGGATAATGGAGAAGAGGGGGGAGGTACTGCCCGCCATCGAGATGCTGGAGAAGGCTCGAGGGCTCCTGCCCGAGGACGATCTGCTCTTGCGTTACCTGGCGAGGCTCTATGCCAAGGCCAAGCGTTTCGAGACCGCCATCGATCTCCTGAAGACGGCATTGCAAGGGGACCCGAACAATACCAAGCTTCTCTTCGCCCTTGGGATGGTCTACGACAAGGCCGGGCAACTTGACTTGACCGTGAGGGAGATGGAGAACGTTATTCGGCTGGAGCCGGACAATGCTGACGCCCTCAACTACCTGGGGTACACCTTAGCGGTCCATGGCATGCGCTTGGATGAGGCCGAGCGACTCATTCGTAGGGCATTGGAACTCAGACCTGGCGATGGTTACATCACCGACAGTCTCGGTTGGGTCTTCTTTCAAAAGAACGACCTGGATGCTGCCATTCGGGAACTGGAGAAGGCCGTGGAGCTAGTCCCCAACGACCCCATCATCCTGGAGCACCTTGGAGATGCCCTGCTCAAGAAAGGCCAGCGTGAGAGGGCCTTGGAGCTATTCGAGAGGGCCCTAGGGTTGGAGTCAGAGGAACGCACGGAACTCCAGAAGAAGGCCCTCGTGGAGAAGATCAGGAGACTCAAGGAAGAGCTTCGCTGAACTGGGGGAGAGCGACATCTGGCCCAGTCTGCAGAAGTCCCAGGAGTGGATGCTCGCGCACAAACTGACAAGATGGGCCGTTCCCGCGGCAGTTATTCTGGCGCTCCTTCCCTTGAGCTGCGCACCCAAGGTCGTCTCCCTCCCCACCGTCATCCCCCCCTCCAGGGAGATAGCCGAGAGATTGAAGCAGGAGGATGCCAAGATAAGTACCTTGCGGGCGGAAGGGGTCCTGAGGTGGAAACGGGGCGGACAAAAGGGAAGGGCCGAGCATGCCATGGTGCTCAAGAGGCCAGCGATGCTGAGGCTGGAGGGATTCACCCCTTTGGGCACCTCTGCTTACAGCTTGACGATCCATGACGGGGAGCTGCAGCTCTTCGTCCCTTCCGAGGCGAGGGTATATCGAGGCCTGGCGAATCCCCAGAGCCTTGCGCGTTTTCTCTCGCTCCCCCTCGAGCCTGAGCAGGCCGTGAGCGTGCTGTGCGGAAGGGTCCCTCTTTGTGCATACCCGGATGCAGCAGTCCTGGGAGAGGAAGGATGGGTGGTCCTGGAGATGGTATGTCCTTCAGGATGGTCGCAAAGGGTCCGACTCCACCCTGAGGGATTGAGCCCTGCGGCCATCTCCTTCCTGGATGCATCAGGACAAAGGGTGCTTGAGGTGGTCTGGAGCGAGTTTCGTGAGGTGGGGGAGCTCCGCATGCCCACCCAGATCCGCGTGGACATGCCCCCAACCGGCGATGCTCTTTCCGTGGAGCTCCAGGAGCTGGAAGTGAATATCCCGGTGTCGGAGAGCGCCTTTCGACTCCTCCTCCCCCCTGGTACTGAGACATCGCCGCTTCCCTGAGTTCGGTCCTGTCGTTCTTGACCATGTCGCCAGGCACCTCTGTCCCACTGTATGGGCCCTTGGACATGATCCTTCGGTGAGGCGTTGTCCGGAGGGCCCTGCCATGCCAGCGACATGGGACTGGGATCACCGTTGGCGCGCAAATCGCCTTGACATCAAGACATCGCCTTGGTACAATTTAACCGACCTTAATCTTCTTAAGGGAAGTTGAACCCCAATGGTGAGTTCGAATCTTACTGCTAGCCTGGAGGACTACCTGGAGGCGATGTTGCGACTGGAGCAGGAAAAGGGGTTGGTGAGGGGAAAGGAACTGGCTCGCCGCCTTGGGGTCTCCAACGCCAGCGTTTCAAGTGTGGTACCCAAGTTGGAGAAGATGGGACTGGTGGTATACGAGCGTTACGGGCCGATCCAACTGACGCCCAGGGGGAGGCGCGTGGCCAGAGGAGTCCTGCGGAGAGAAGAGGTCCTGGTGGCCTTCTTCAGAGAGGTACTCGGGATATCCCATGCAGAGGCCCGGGAGGAGGCCTGTCGAATCGAACATGCCATCAGCCTGAAGTCATTGCGAAGGCTCGAGGCCTTCCTGTCGTACTTGAGGGGAGACCCCTCGGCCTTGAAGGGATGGGCGAACCATCCCGAGCAAGGGGTTTAAGGGAGGGACTTTGCACGAGGCAAGGAGCATCTGGGGCACGGAACACTCGCGCCTGGAGAAAGTCCTCTTGGTCGGCAACCCCAATGTGGGAAAGAGCGTCCTCTTCGGGGCCCTGACGGGCCGGTATGTGACCGTGTCGAACTACCCGGGGACCACTGTCGAGGTGACTCGCGGTAACGCCACCTTGAGGGGGAGAAGGTTTCAGGTGGTAGACACCCCTGGCGTCAACAACCTGATACCTTATTCCGAAGACGAGCAGGTCACCCGAGACATACTCCTGGAGGAGACAGGGGCCTGCGTCGTCCAGGTGGCGGACTGCAAGAACCTCAGGAGGGCCCTCCTGATCACATTGCAGTTGATGGAAATGCGCGTCCCCTTGGTCTTGGCCCTCAACATGGAGGACGAGGCCAGGAGCTTGGGGCTGGAGGTCGATCATCAGAGGCTCTCCGAGATCCTCGATATACCCGTAGTCACCACCGTGGCCACTCGCAGGAAAGGCATCGATCGCGTAGTGCAGGCCTTGACCATGGTGAGAGGGAGCAACTTTCACCAAGAACTCCCACGGGAGATCGAGGAGGCCATAGCGGCCATCGAGCCCCTGCTGCCGGAATCGTGTTTGAGCAAGAGGGCCCTCGCCATCATGTTGCTGGCCGAGGACGCCACTTTGACCAAGTGGCTCAATGCCCGGATTTCGGAGAAGGCGGTCCAGACCATAGCCGAGATCTGCCGCAAGGCCCAGACCAATCTCCAGGAGCCGGTCTCGTACATCATAAACCGGGAGCGCCTCAAGAAGGCCGATGAGATAGTCCTTCAGGTAATGAGCCAGAGAGACGGCAGGGGAGAGGATTGGCTCCAAAGGATTGGGGATCTATCGATGCACCCTCTCCTGGGAATACCTCTTTTGGCCGCGGTCTTGGGCATGCTGTATCTTTTCGTGGGTCGGTTCGGTGCAGGGTTCCTGGTGGATCTGTTGGAGGAAGATCTCTTCGGGGGACTACTCCTCCCAGGGGTGGTGCGCTGGCTGGAGGCTGCGCTGCCCGTCCCATTCTTGAAGGATCTGGTGGTGGGTCCCTATGGGTTCTTGACCATGGCCCTCACCTACGCCCTGGCCATCGTGCTGCCCATCGTGACCACCTTTTTCCTGGCCTTCGGGGTATTGGAGGACTCAGGTTACATGCCTAGGTTGGCGGTGATGGCAAACCGTCTCTTCCACGTCGTGGGACTAAGCGGAAAGGCAGTGCTTCCCATGCTCCTCGGTTTGGGCTGCGACACCATGGCCACGCTGACCACCAGGATCCTGGACACGCGCAAGGAGCGCATCCTGGTGAGCCTTATGCTGGCCTTGGGCGTGCCGTGCTCGGCTCAACTGGGGGTCATCCTGGGGATGCTGGGAGGACTCTCCATCGCCGCTGTCTCGGTATGGGTGCTCGTCATCGTTTGGACCATGCTGGCTGTCGGATACATGGCATCCAGGCTGGTCCATGGGGAGGAGGGGGCATTCATCTTGGAGATCCCCCCACTGCGGGTCCCCCATTTCACCAACATCTTGGTGAAGACACTCGCCAGGATAGAGTGGTATCTCAAGGAGGCCGTCCCTTTGTTCATCCTGGGGACTTTGATCCTGTTCCTGCTGGACAAGGCGCGCTTGCTCGAGCAGATACAGCATCTGGCCGAGCCGGTGATCAGAGGGTGGCTAGGGCTGCCGAAGGAGGCCACCGAGGCCTTTCTCATCGGGTTCCTGAGGAGGGACTATGGGGCCGCTGGATTGTATGCCCTTGCCCGTGGTGGGTCCATGGAGTCGAGACAGATCCTGGTGAGCCTGGTTACGATCACACTCTTTGTCCCATGCATCGCCAACCTACTGATGATAATAAAAGAGAGGGGCTGGGCCACGGCCCTTTGGATGGTCCTGGTCGTCTTTGCGGCGGCCTTCGGAGTGGGCGGGCTCCTGAACCAAGCGATGGCGTGGATAGGATGGGTACCGTGAAGGAGCTAGGGCAGCCAGGGGGGCTCGTTCGATGTCCCCTTTGCGGGTACCGGTTTTCCCGCGACGAGGCAAAGAGCTGCTCGGCGTGCCATGCAAGAGGCGGGTGCGACCTCGTCTGTTGCCCGAACTGCGGGTACGGATTCGTGGAGAAATCGAGGCTCCTGGAATGGATAGGCAAGTGGTTCAAGAGGAGAAAGGGCAATGAGACATCGGCATCGAAAAGGTCATGAGGGATTCCCTCTGGTTGGCCGTTCCATGGAGGATCAGCAGAGTCTGGAGGAAGACCTCGAGACCCTGTGGACGTTGATGGAGCGAGGCAAGAACAAGGTGAGAGACCTCTACGAGGAGATCGGCGAGACCGAGGGGTCGCACGCCTTGTTGTCCCTCATGGAGAACCGCTGGATACGAGTGGACAAGGAGACCTTTTCCTTCGAGTCCGAAGGGGAAGCGAGGGCCCGCGAGATCATCAGACGCCACCGCCTGGCGGAGAGGTTGTTACATGATGTCCTCGACATGCGCGGTGAACAGATCGAGAAGGATGCCTGTCAGTTCGAACACATCTTGAGCCCCGATGTCACGGAGAGCATCTGCACCTTCCTGGGCCATCCCCCCACGTGCCCTCACGGCCGGCCCATCCCACCGGGGGCCTGTTGCCAGAGATTTGCCAAGGATGTAACCCCCTTGGTCCGCCCACTCTCGGACCTGGGAGTGGGGGAAGAGGCGACCATCACGTTCATCACACCGCGCTACCGTTCTCGGCTCCATCAGCTGAGCTCCCTGGGGGTGATCCCAGGTACAACGGTCCGTCTCCGGCAGAAGCATCCCTCATACGTGATCCAAGTAGGCGAGACCACCATCGCCATGGACAAGGAGCTCACCCTCAACATATTCGTGCGATCCAAGGCGCGATGGGGGGAAACCCACGGGTAGCGGGACCGTGAAGGAGGCATTACGGGATATTCTTCAGGCGATGTTCCGCCATTCGGGCCTGGTCGCTTTCAGGGTGTTCTTTCGTCACCTTGGTGTACAAGTAGCGGGCGCTCTCGAGGTCACCAAGCTTCTCGAAGGCCATCCCCTGCTTGAGAAGGGCCGAAGGTACCTTCCCGGACTTGGGAAACTGGGAAATGACCTTCTCGTATTCCAGGATGGCCTGTTTGAAGTTCCCTTCCCTGAAGTAACATTCGCCCACCCAGAACTGGGCATTCTCAGCCAGGCTGGAGTCTGGATGACGGATCAATATGCCCTGAAAGCCTTCTCTCGCCTTGGTGAAGTCCCCTTCCTCGAAGCGAAACATGGCGGCCTTGTACAGCTCCTCAGCCCGCTCAGCCGGAGGGGGCGTCGGCGGGCCAGGCGGCCCAGGTTGCGGGGAGACTTGGGGCTGGGGGGCCGCAGCAAGCTGCTCGACCCTGGCCTTGAGTGCCTCTAACTCCTGACGGAGCTGAGTCTGGGCCTTCCGAAGGTCCTCTACCCCCTTGACTGACAGTGAATCCACCTGGCCGCGCAGGTTGGAGACATCTCTCTGGAGGACCGTGAGGTCATTCAAGTAATCCGCGAACTGCTTGCCTCTCTTGTCCCGCTCCCCCTGGACTTCCCCTATCTTTTGGCGAAGTTCGCGGATCTGTTGGTCGTGGACAGAGAGGTCCCTGCGAACCTCTCCCTGAAACTGCCTAAAATCACCCTCAGTGATGCAAGACGTCAGGAGTCCCAAAAGCACGACCCCCGCCATGCCCCACGCGGATCGGGTCCTCATGGCTCACTCCCTATCCGGCCCTTCCTTCCTCCACCGACGCAAGCCTCTCCTCGGAACCGAGCGAGCTCGCACTCGATCCACATCCTCACCCTCTACCGCGACGTGATAACGAAGTGGGCCCTGCGATTCTTGGCCCAAGCAGCCTCATTGTGACCTGGGTCTATGGGCCGTTCCTTGCCGTAAGAGATCGTAGAGACCCTGTTCTCCGCGATGCCCAGATGGATCAGATATTGTTTGGCGGCATTGGCACGCCGTTCACCCAGGGCGAGGTTATACTCGCTGGTCCCTCGCTCGTCGCAATGCCCCTCCACTAGGACCTTGACCGTGGGAAACCTCTTCAAGAAGTGGGCCTTGTCCGCAAGGACCTCCCTGGCCCTGGGTGTCAAATCGTATTTGTCGAAATCGAAATAGATGTCCTGATTCACAAAGGCGGCCTCAGCCTCCCTCCTAGCCCTTTCTTCAGCCGACAGGGTCTCCTCAGTGGGTCTTCCTCCAGGAGGCCCTATCTGGGAAGGCCTTTCCATAGGCCTGGTCTCCTGAGGTGTCACGGCCTCCTCCTGCTTCACCACCTCCTTCGAGCAAGAGGACACGAAAAACAAAGAGACCAGCAGAAGCAAAACGACCAGGCAGGGCACATTCCTCTTGTTGAACATCCTAGGACCTCCTTCTCGTATGACATCCAGCCGATTTTGTCTATTTTTGTGCAGGGGGTGCGCTATGTCAAGGGGAAATCCATCGCCGGGGTGATCGGTCACCCGGCCGTCGGGCCCCCCACCCCAGCCACGTAAGAACCGATGGGTTACGGCTGCGCGCCATTTATGCTTGACAGCAAGGTCCTTCTTTCTCTATAGACTGTCCCGAGCCCTCCCTGGATCCAATGGGTATCTGATCTCGGGCGGGTCAGCGGTGGCCATCCCGGGTGTGTGATGAAAGGCTTGCAGACACTCAGCTGGCTGGGCTTGATCCTTGTGCTCTCGCCCCTCGGGGCCCTGACCCTGTTGGCGGTCTTGCACCCCGTTGGCGACCCCCAGCGCTGTGACAGCCTCCTCCTTCGTATACTGGATTATCAGGGGAGCTACTGGATTCGAGAGGCCATCCCTGTGCCGCCTCCATTGCTCTCGGTCGGGGTCTTGATCTCGGTCCTCGTCAGGCGGCGACATAGGATCTCCGTGGCCCAGGCCGGGGCCATAGCAGGTGCCATCTTGCTCTCCCTGTGGGCAGTTATCATGCTCATCCCCCTGCTGTTTCATGTGCACTGATGCGCCTGCCGAGCCAGAACAGACCATGGTTCCTCCAGGGCACGGGACGGGCGGCGCTCCCACTTCGGTCTTACCACCGCAAGATTTCCCATCACCCATTGGGAGGCCATCGCATTGCCTAACGGCCTCGCACGCGAGACACCTTGAAGCGAGGGGCTTCTATCCTCCGTGACCGACACACGGGACACTTTCCTGGAGTGGAAACACGGCCCCTCTTGCGGAACACGAAGCCGCAACTCAAGCACGACGCCGGTGAGACCTCCACCCGCCCGGAAGGGCCTGTGGAACGAAGGACATGAGGGAGGTGTCCCAGCAGCTCCTTTTCCTTCATCCCCAGATCTTTGGCAATCTCCCGCAGGGAGACAGGCCCGTCTTGCAGGGCCGCCATGATGCGTTGTCTGACCGTCATCTCCTCCTGTGCGAGACCCTTCATCTCCAACCCCCAAGAGGTCCCTTCTTTCCCGGATGGGACGCCACTTCAAGACCTTTCATGCATGATAGCAGGGGCAAGGCAATCGGTCACGGGATGGGGCATCTGCCCTCGTTTCAAGGCTCGGCCCTGCCTGCGCCAAGCGGGGCGCGGCAGGCAGGCAAGCCGCTCCCAGAAAGCCAGACCAAAAGAAAAGGGTTATCTCGGGCCCCTCCGGGGTTGGCGCGAAGCATCCACAGAGGCACCTTTCTCCCCGCCGCATTGACAGTCCTGAACCCGCTGCCCTATCTTGAAGAGGTGTCCAGGGGAAGGAGAGATGAAGAAGGCCCGTCCTCCAAGCAAGGCAAGGCGGGAGGCCTACCGACGAACAGTGGAGAGGCTGGCAGTGGACGAGAGATGCCAGGGGGTCCGCTTCCCGTTCGTCCTGGACTTCGGCTGCGGAACAGGATGGTTCTCTTCATATCTCTCCTCCAAGGGCTCCAAGGTGGTGGGGGTGGAGGTCGGCCTGGAGACCTTGAGACAGGCCAGTGGCAGTTGCCGTGGAAACGCAGTGCTTCTGGTCCTGTACGGAGGGGAAGTGCTCCCTGTGCGAGAGGGATCGGTGGATCTCGTACTGGCAGTAGGCGTGGTCAGGAGCCTCCTGGACAGGGGGCCTCTGAGGCAGGCCGCAGAGGAATGGTTTCGTTGCCTGAGACCAGGTGGTCGTCTCATCCTCATAGAGACGGACAACCGGGCCCTCTGGAGATACATGCGCGCCCATGAGATCAGGGATCACCTGGTGGAATTAGGATTCGAGCCCCTTGCTTGGTATCCCATAAGAAAGGTCAATTGGTGGGGCCTTCGATTGGTGAAATGGGGGCTCCTCCCAGTGAGGTTTTATCAAGGCTTGGGAAGGCGAGAGCTCCAGAGGAGAAAGGGGTCCCCGGGCCCCGGTGGAAAGAAGGCGTACATGGGGGATTTCAGGAGACCCATTGACCAGAATCGTCTCGTCAGCCTCCCTATCCAACGGACACTGTGGCCCGAGGGCGCAGGCCAAGTGGCCGTGAGACGAAGGGATGAGAGCGCGTGATGGCGTATAAGTTATTGATTTTACTGTTTTTATTTCTTTCATTTGCCTCGTTGGTTGGAGGCTCGCGAGCCCCTGCTGAAGGAGTGGCCCAGGGGCTCGGTGAGCGTGGACTCGTATACCTCCAGGTCCTGCGCGTGGGAACCCTCCTGGAGGCTCAGGACATAGTGAGGCAAGTCAAGGCCGGTCGTCTCTTCGAGGATTTCGCCAAAGAGTATGCGCCAGAGGGTCTCAAGGAAAGTGCCGGCTTCCTGGGCAAGGTGCAGGTGGAGGCCCTCCACCCCGAGGTCCAAAAGGCCATCTCGACTCTCCCGGTGGGCGGGGTCAGCGACCCGATCCGGACGGAGGACGGATACATCATCCTGAGGCGCCTCGCCCCGGACTCCACTCCCCCTTTCCAGGCCTCCGCTTCTTCTGCAATGGATTACTTC
>CAZOXN010000042.1:0-10701 GCA_964583655.1 uncultured Desulfarculaceae bacterium
AGGTATAGCTGCCAGTCTTCGTGGGAGTGATCCTCTTGTAAACGGCCTGACCCTCTTCGTCCAGTTCTTCGATCACGATGCGTTTGTCCAAGACCGCGGTCCACTTGGTGACGTACAAGAACGTGTAAGGCTGCTCCCTGGCTATGATCCGATGGAGACGATGACACAGCGCCACTTGGCGCCCCTGGTCGTATTCTTGCCTGATCCTGATGATCAGGTCGTCGGCCTCCTGGTCCTGGAAGGCCACGAAGTTGAGCTGGTAATGCCCGGTCTGACTGGAGTGCCAGATCTGGTAGGTCCGGGTCGATCCCCATGCTCCATCCGAGCACCACGGCATCGAAGTCATGTTTATCGATGCGCTCGTTTATGAATACGGCCCACTCCACCACATCGGTCCTCACCTCTATGCCCAACTGCCTCCAGGCGTCCTGGGCAATGGCGAGGATCGCCTTGCGCAGGTCGTTGCCGCTGTTGGTGATCAGCGTGAAACGCATGGGGCGCCCGTCCTTGACCAGCCGACCTGTGGCGTCGCGTCGCCAACCGGCCTCTTCCAAGAGCCTGAGGGCCCCCTGGGGATCGTAGGGGAGCGGCTCGATGGAATGATCGTAGAAATCGGTCTGTTTGGGAAACGGACCTGTGATCCTCTCCCCTTGTCCGTGAAGCACGTACCGGATGATCTTCTCCACGTCGATGGCCATGCCCAGGGCCTTTCGGACGCGTACGTCCTTGAACGGCTCGCGTCTCAGGTTGTAACCGATGTAGGTGTAACCGAAGGCGATCCCCGAGAAGGCCTGGAACCTCGGGTCCTCCGTGAGCCTCTCGACCTGATGCGGCTGGACCGCGTAGGTGTCCAGGGTGCCGGCGTAGAACTCCATCTCCTGCGTCAGGAGATCCGGTATCACGCGATAGGCGTATCGTTCGTAGTTGGGGGGACCTTCCCAGTACTCCTCAAACCTCTCCAGGATGATCTCCTGATCGCTCTTCCAAGAGCTGAACCTGAAGGGACCACACCCCACGGGCCTGCGATTGAAGTCGCTCTGTCTCAGGGTGAAGGAGTCGGGGTCCAGTCCTCTTCCTTGGGCCTCCTGCCGGAGGGCCTGGTCGTTGAGGAGGTGCTCGGGCAGGATCCCCATGGCCCACGTCCCCAGGGCCGGGGAGTAAAGGCGCTTGTAAACCACCCTCACTGTGGCTGGGTCCGGCGCCTCCACCCTCAAGACCGGCTCGAAATCCGGGATCCTGGGGGAGAGGTTCTTCGGGTCCACGATGGCACGGTAGGTGAAGACCACATCCTTGGATGTCACCGGGTGGCCGTCGTGGAACTTCACCCCCTCCCTCAAGTGGAAGAGGACCACTGGATTGTGCTCTACCGCGGGCATGACCTCCTGGCTTATCCTCTTGCGCTCCCCGGGTGAGACCTCAGGGGGGAATCGGCAGTAGTCCTCTGGACGGAAGGCATCGAAATAGCCATCGCCCAACAGCGGCTCCAGCTTCAGAAAGAAGTCCTGATCCACCTCCCTCAAGGTGATGCGCACGCGGGGCGGGGGGTGGATCTGGACCTCCACCTGCGAGGGCTTGGCCTTGCCCTCCTGCGGCACAGGGACCAGTACGCTCCCCGGGGGGTCTCGAACGAGATCCACCGCGGTAACCCCCTCCCAGGTGAGCAATCGCCCAGCCAGCCGGTCCACTGTCTCCTCCGGGGAGACACCGCGAAGGGTCGGGTCCCGGGGTTGGGCGTGGAGACGGAAGTATGCCTCCTCCGTGACCTCCCAGTGGGTAGCCACCCTCCCGCGGAACCGCAGCTCCTCGTCGCGGTCCAAGAGCCCCTCGAAGACCATCCCGACGATGTCATTGCTGGCGCTGTCCGCAGCCAGTATGGGGTTCAGGATGCTGGCATCCCCAATGGAGCCGGCGATGAACTCCTTCAGGCGATGAGGGTTCCCTCGAGTCTGCTCCTCGTAGGTGGGCACCCAGAGATAGGATTGGAGCAAAAAGACCAGCACCGCCGCGGGGGTCACGATGAGCAGCCGCCGGATGATCATTGACCGGAAGCCCTGATGTGCTCTGCTAGGCTCAGACTGGCCATGTTGCTCAAGCTATCAGAGTCCTTGGCGGCCTGTCAATCTTGAGCAGAGGGGGCAGATGGTTTACCCTTGTTCATTATCCCCATGCCTGAGGAGGCGAGATCTTGGAACACCCCTCCCCATTCTCCCCTCAGAGGGTCTACACGGTCTCCGAGTTGACACTGGAGATCAAGGAGGTCCTGGAGCGGGGTTTCCAGCACGTCTGGGTGGAGGGGGAGATCTCCAACCGTCACCTCCACAGCTCTGGCCACCTTTACCTGACCCTGAAGGACGAGAACAGCCAGATCCGGGCCGTGATGTTCCGCTCCCAGGTCAGGAACCTCGCTTTCGAGCCGGAAGACGGCATGCACGTGCTCTGTCTGGGGAGGGTAGGCGTATACGAGGTGCGTGGGGAGTACCAGCTCTACGTGGACTTCATGGAGCCGAGGGGCCTGGGTGCGCTTCAGATGGCCTTCGAGCAGCTCAAGGCGCGGCTGGAGGCAGAGGGCCTTTTCCATCGTGCGAGGAAGCGCCCCCTCCCCTTCCTCCCCAGGAAGATCGGGATAGTGACCTCTCCCACAGGGGCCGTGATCCGAGACATGCTCCAGATACTCGGCCGCCGTTTCCCCAACCTGCATCTCTTGATCCGTCCGGTGCGCGTCCAGGGGGAGGGTGCCGCCGGCGAGATCGCCCAAGCGCTTGAGGACCTGAACCAGGTCCCCGGCCTGGACATCATCGTGGTGGCAAGAGGAGGCGGCTCCCTGGAGGACCTCTGGGCCTTCAACGAGGAGCAGGTGGCCAGGGCCATTGTCCGATCGAGTGTCCCAGTGGTGAGCGCCGTGGGACACGAGGTGGATTTCACCATCGCAGATTTCGTTGCCGACCTGAGGGCGCCCACCCCCTCGGCGGCCGCGGAGATCATCGTCCCGGTGCGCAGGGATCTGGAGGAGGACCTGCTGGACCTCCGGGGAGGCCTTATCCAGGCCATGCGTCGTCTCCTCCAGGCTCGCAAGCAGGAGGCCGAGGATTTGGCGCAGAGGCTCAGGGACCCGAGGAGGCGCGTTGCAGACCACAGGCTCCTCCTGGATGACCTGCATGGCCGTCTAGTGGCCAGCGTGGGACAGACAGCGGCGAGGGCCAGGGACCGCCTCCTTCACCAGAAGGAACTCCTCTTGCGGCAGGAACCGCGAGCGAAGGCCGAGGCAGCGCGGAAGGAGATGGAGGGTTGGGCCGAACGCCTTCAGCGGTCCATGACAGCCCTCCTCCAGACGGCCAGGCGCTCCCTGGGGGAGCAGATGGGTCTCCTCGACTCATTGAGCCCCCTCAATGTCCTGGCCCGCGGTTACAGCATCACCAGGAGGATCCCCACCGACGAGATAGTCCGTGACGCCGGCGCCCTCCGAGGCGGTGACCGCCTTCGCATAACGTTCCAAAGGGGCGAGGCCACCTGTCGCGTGGAGCCTCGCGGTGGACGCACCTCTCGGGCGAGGCGGTGATGCTACGCCCCGCGGCAGTTCATGGCCGCAGGAGTTCCTCTTAGGGCGTGGGTACCAAATCGCAGAAGTAGAAGCGATTCTCCCTGAGCACCACGTCGCCTTTGACGAAACAGACCTCTCCATGGAAGATCGGCCCGTCGTACACGAAGGAGTGAAACTCCCCCCTCTCCCCGCATGGATCCACCGTGCGCGGAATCTCCAGGAGGAAGCGTTCGTCGAACTCCCTGCCCACGAACGCCTTGTCCAGCACTTGGGAATCCACGCACGTGACCACAGCCTTGAACCCCAAGCTGACAAAGGCCTCGGCCAGTGCCGCGGTGTCTCTCTGCCAAATGGGGAAGATCCCCTTCATACCGGCCTTGGAGAGATTCTCCTCCCTGTATCTCCTGAGGTCCTCGAGGAATATGTCCCCGAACGCCACTGAAGAGACACCCAGGTCCTTGTAGCGCTCCAGCTTCTCCCCCATCCTCTCCTCGAATTCACGATCCGTCGCCCCTGGTGTCAGGAAGATCTCGTCCAAGGGTAGGCCCAAGGAGGCAGCCTGCCTCTCCAAGAGGGCCCTCCTGACCCCGTGCATGCTCACCCTGTCGTACTCACCTGTCACGCTGGTGAGGAGCGCAACCACCTCATGCCCTCCGCCCTTCAAGAGCTCGTGGAGCGCCATGGCGCTGTCCTTGCCACCGCTCCAGGTGAAGAGAACTTTTTCCCTTCTATGGCTTCGGCCCATGGCAATGCTCATGGCCTTTCCGGTTCTTTCTCGGTTTCACACACTCCGGACCGCCAGGGGAGTGGCTCCCTGCCCGGCACCTTGGTGTCTGCCGCTCCCCCACCATTCTAAGGGAGCAATCGATGAGCGTAAATGCCCCTCTAGGGTGCCACTTGCGCTGAGTGCACCATGTGTCATAATGTGATCCTATAGGGGAGGAAAGATGTCTCAGAACACGGTGCTCGTAGCCGACGATGATCCTGGGGTGAGAGACCTCTTCAAGGAGCTGCTTGACGCAGAGGGGTACCGGCTCTTCTTCGCCTCCAACGGGAGAGAGGCCGTCGAGATCGCCACTCACCAGGACATCGACGTGGCCATCCTGGACCTCAGGATGCCATTGATGAACGGCATCGAGGCCCTGAGGGAGATAAAGAAGATCGACGAGACCGTGCAGGTCCTTATGATCACCGGATTCGCAGATATGGACAGTTTCAGCGAGTGTGCCAGCGAGGGGGCCCTGGATTACATACCCAAGCCGGTCCATCTCCAAGAGATAACCCGCTCGGTACGGAGGGCGGTCCTCAGGCGCCAGATACGTAGCGGTCTCCCGCAGAACAGGCTCAAGGAGAAGCTGATCGAGCTGGAGGAGGAGTTCGGCAACAGGACCAGGCAACTGCGGGAGATACAGGTCAAATACAAGGAGATCGTGGAATCCTCCAACGACATCATAGTCGTGGTGCAGGACGAGAAGCTCAAGTTCGCGAACCGAAGGTTGGTGGAGACAACAGGATACACAGTGGAAGAGGCATGCAGCGTCCCTTTTCTGGGACTTGTGCATCCCGAGGACAGGGCATCCCTGTCAGCGAAGTACCAGGCATGGCTGCGGGGAGACCTCCTCAAGGACACGGTGGTCCTCAGAGGCCTCAGGAAGGACGGGGGATTCGACTGGTTCGAGATGAACGCCGTTACCACCGTGTGGGACGGCAGACCGGCAATACTCGGCGTGCTGCGGGACATCAACGACAGGAGGCGAGCAGAGGAAAAGCTGAGATGGCTCACCGATCAGTTCGAGACGGTCCTCCACACCATGGCAGAAGGTGTTTTGGCCGTCGGCACCGACGGCAAGATCACCTTTGTCAACAGCTCAGCCATGAGGGCCCTGGGGTACCAAGGGGAGGACCTGGTGGGGAGGGAAGTGGGGGAGGTGATCTTCGGGACAGGGGCCGTTGGACAACTCGGATCGGATGATCCCTGCGGGATACGAGCCGCCTTGCAGGGCCAGGAACCGCAGGGACCCCGAAACAGCGTGTTCCGCAGGAGGGATGGGAGCGATTTCCCTGTGGAATGCCTGTGCACGGTCGTGCACCAGGGAGGGAAGCCGGTCAGGGCCATCGTCACCTTCAGGGACATCACGGAGAGAAAGGCATGGGAGGATCAGCTCAAGAGGTCTCTGGAGAACCTGCGCATGGCATTGGGCGGCATCATCCGTACGCTCTCCGCCGCTGTGGAGATGCGGGATCCTTACACCGCGGGGCATCAGCGTCGGGTGACCAACCTGGCCCGATGCATCGCCCAGAGGATGGGCCTCTCGAAAGACCAGGTGGAGGCCATCCGCTTTGCAGGTATGGTGCACGACGTGGGCAAGCTATCTTTGCCAGCAGAGATCCTGAGCAAACCGAGCCGACTGTCCGATCTGGAATTCAACCTTATCAAGACCCACCCGCAGGCCGCATACGCCATCCTGAGGGAGATAGAATTCCCTTGGCCCATCGCGCAGATAGTCCTCCAACACCATGAGAGGATGGACGGCTCGGGCTATCCCAACGCCCTGAGAGGTGAGGAGATACTGGTGGAGGCGAGG
Organism: uncultured Desulfarculaceae bacterium; assembly: GCA_964583655.1. Lineage (GTDB taxonomy): Bacteria > Desulfobacterota > Desulfocorpusculales > Desulfocorpusculum > Desulfocorpusculum > CAZOXN01. The sequence continues at coordinate 6,124 of CAZOXN010000042.1, forward strand.
GTCCTGGCCGTCGCAGACGTGGTGGAGGCCATGGCCTCCCACAGGCCTTACCGGCCTTCCCTCAGTCTGGAAGAGGCCTTGAGGGAGATCTCCAGCAGAAGTGGCACCCTCTACGATTCCCGAGTGGTCGACGCCTGCTTGGATGTCTTTGCCGAAGGACGATTTGACTTCGGCTGAGAATATGCTCCCACTCCGTGCGCACTCGGAAGGGCCTGGATGCTTCTGAGTGCAACGGTCTCGACCTCAATTCTTCTGGCAATGGGGGGTGAACTGTGGCGAGATACAGGATCCTCTCCATGGACGGGGGTGGGATTCGGGGAGTGATCACTGCCATCATCCTTCAGAGGCTAAATGGAGAACCGACCCTCTCGGGCTGGCTCGACCGGGCGGACCTATTGGCAGGGACCTCCACGGGAGGGCTCCTCGCCTTGGGGCTGGCGTTCGGGAGTACCCCTGAGGAGATGAGGGAGATCTACGAGGTGAAGGGCCAGGAGATCTTCGATGACTCCTGGCTGGACGACCTGGTCGATCTCGGAAAGCTCATGGGCGCTGAGTATGACAACGCTAGACTGCGTGCCGAGCTCGAGGAAACATTCGGTCAGACAAGGCTTGCGGACCTGAGCCGACGCGTCCTCGTAACGGCCTTCGATCTGGACAACGGATCTCAGGACCCGGCCACCAGGATGTGGAAGCCGAAGCTCTTTCACAACTTCCCGGGGCCTGACAGCGACGGGGAGCAACTGGCGTGGAAGGTCGCCCTGTACACGAGCGCAGCCCCGACCTACTTTCCCTCAGTGGACGGATACATAGATGGTGGGGTCTATGCCACGAACCCCAGCATGTGCGCCCTCGCCCAGGCCCTGGACAGCCGCGGTGCTGTCCCCCCGGCCCTTGAGGAGATCATCTTGCTCTCCATCGGCACGGGCACATCCCTCCTCTACGTGGAGGGCCAGGAGCTCGATTGGGGCTATGCACAGTGGGCCAAGCCCCTGGTCAGCCTCATGCTGGACGGCACTGCCGGGATAGCGGATTATCAGTGCAGGCAGATCCTCGGCTCGAGGTATCACCGCCTGGCGCCGGTCTTCCCACCCGGTGTCTCCATCCCCATGGACGGGGTGGACCGAATCCCGGACATGGTGCGATTTGCAGAAGGCGTGGACCTCTCGGAGACCATCCGTTGGCTCTCCTCCCACTGGCTTTGAACTGGCATCACCTCGGGCGTTTGAGCTCGAAGAAGCAATCATGGCGTGTCAGGCCCAGGATGTGATCCCAGAGGTCTGCTGCCTCCTGCCCCACCGGGACCCGATTGATCACAGGGCCATAGTATGGGACATCCCTCCCCTCCAGATACAGGGTGGGGACCCCGAAGGCCCCTGTGGCGCAATGGGACCCGTACGAGGCCCAAAGGGCTTCGTCCAACCCCGAGTCATCCCTGGTCTCTTCCACCCACGCGACTGGCGAGCCGGACCTGACCGCAGCCTCGATGAGCGTGGACTCCTCATCGAGCCTCTGTCCCCTCTCATGGCACGCCCCAGCCAGTTCGAAATAGAGCCGTTCCAAGGCCTCGTTTCCATCTTTCATGGCCGCCTCGGCGAGCAGTCTCATGGCCCATCGGTTCTGCGAGAACCTCTCCCTCATGGGGTGGTGCGGCTCTCCTCGATTGATGTACTCCAAAGAGAGGAGCCCCCATTCCACCGAGACAGGCCGCAGTGCCCGCACCTCTCGAATCCACATTGCAGCCCGGAAGGTCCACGGGCAGACAGGGTCCAAGAGAAACCTGACCTGGACCCTCTCACCTGAAGATCTCGCCTCGCCCATCTTCGCTCCCTTTCCCGGCTGTCGCGGCCACCTCTGGGGGCGACGCCATGCCGGACCCAGCGTCTATCCTACTCAACCGGCTTGAAGAATCGCTTCCCTATCCCGCACAGAGGGCACTTCCAGTCATCTGGAAGATCCTCGAACCGCGTCCCTGGAGGGATCTTGCCCTTCTTGTCCCCCCTTTTGGGGTCATATATGTAACCGCAAGTCGGACCCGGGCACTGATACTTCTGCTGAGGGCTCGTCATGCCTCCACCTCCTCCATCTCTCTGTGACGTCTTGGTCCCTTCCGGTCCCGCGAGGACTGGCCCCTCGAAGATCTCAGGCCAGAGTCAACCCAATGCCTTGACGGCCTCCAGGACCTTGTCATAGTCCGGCTCCTGGGTGATCTCCTTCACCCACTGGACGTACCTGAGAACCCCCTTTCGGTCCACCACGAATACGGCCCGGGTGAGAAGCCTGAGCTCTTTGATCAAGGCACCGTAGGAGATCCCGAAGCTGGCGTCGCGATGGTCAGAGAGCGTTCGGACTCGATCTACCCCTGCGCTGGCGCACCAACGCCTCTGTGCAAACGGCAGATCCATGCTCAAGGCCACGATCTCCACATCGGGCCCCAGGGAAGAGGCCTCCTGGTTGAAACGACGCGTCTCCATGTCGCAAACCGGGGTGTCCAGGGATGGGACGGAGCACAGCACGCGGATCTTTCCACCCATGGACGAGAGGCTCACCGGGGCCAAGTTCGTGTCCAGGGCCACGAAATCCGGCGCTGGCCTGCCGACCTCGACCCCCTCCCCTAATAGCGTGAGCGGGTTGCCTTGAAACGTGACGATCCCAGTCCTTTCCTTCATCTCTCCTTACCTCCCTGTGGCTGGACTTCGTTAGAAATCTCTCCTCGTCTTTCTACGACCGTGCCTGCCCGGACACACCAGAGGGCAAGGCCCGGTAAGAGCTCTTTCTTACGCCGTTCTTTACAGTCAAACCGTTTTCGCCCCACCGGTCAAGTCCCGCCTGAAACCCTTGCAGGCCTGCGTGCCACAGGGACAGGTTAGTGGTGCCCTGACGCAAAGTTGCAGACAATCGGACAATTCAGTGAGTTTGAAGCCCTGACCGAATTGCCCCTCCCTCGATTGTCTCCTCGATTTCCTCCAGAAAAAGGGCTGTCTTGTGCGTTGGGACATCCCCTTCGGGTTCGACGCGCTCGATCTCCTCTACGCCCTTGACACGCCCGAATGCCAATTGCTATAGCTAACACGAAGACAATAGGGAAAAAGGAGATCGGGCATGCCTGTTCCCGAAATGGAGCAACTGGCCAAGGAGATCAAGGAGTCGTCCCTCAGAGGAAACCTTTGCAGCCAGATCGTGGTAGAGGTGGGGCTTCGCCACCTCGGCATGGAAAAGGGAGATGTCGTCTGCGCCATGGGAGGCCTCGTAGGGGCTCAAGGCCTTATGGGCGCAACCTGTGGGACCCTCACCGCTGCTGCTTGCCTCATCGCCTCAGCCGCCCAAGGCAAGGTAGACCCCGGGCGAATGTACATGCTGATCCAGGAGCTCGAGGAGAGGTTCAACACGGAGACAGTCTCTGGGTATCCTGGGAATCATTGCGATGACCTCCTGGAGGCCGATCCCACCAAGCTCCCCACCGAGGTCTGTCCCCCCATCATCGCCGGGGCCATACGCATCGCCCTGGAGCTCCTCGAGGGGGAGGGACTAGAAGTCAAGGCCCTCATCGAGGCCTGACCAGAGACAGACGGGGGCCCAGGGAGATGCCCTCGGGCCCCACAACGGCAGTGTAAGGCCAGATCTCGACCCCAGCCTCCACGGCCCTCCAGAAGAGCTCGGCGTATGCTGGGTCCACGAAGTCTGCCGGCGAGAAACAACGAGCATCCGCCCTTTGCACCAGGTAGAAGCAGGCGCTCCTCTCCCCTTCAGCAGCCAAGGCCATGAGCTCCTGGAGATGGCGCTGCCCCCTCTGGGTCACCGCATCCGGGAAGGAGGCCACGTCGAATTCCACGAGGGTGACGTTCTTGGCCTCCACCCAGAGGCGATGGCCAGGGCCGCTGAGGAGGGCGTCGATGCGGCTGCCACCTATCTCCACCTCCGGGTGGAACCCCTCGTACCCCGAGGCCTCGGGCATGAGGCCCCGCTGCCACGCAGCACGAAGGATCCTGTTGGGCATGAGGGTGTTGACCCCAACCCATACGCCGTTGGCCTTCACGAGCTCGAGGGTGTACGCGAGCTTCCTGCCGGGCCTCGTGGCGGGAGATATCAGGACATGGTGTCCGGGGCGGAGGAGCCCCATCATGCTTCCAGAGTTGTTGCAGTGCACCCAGAAGGCCCCTTCCTCTGCCTCGACCTCCACCAGGAAGCGTTTCTCCCTTCGCAGGAAACGAGCGATGCGAGTCCCGGGGGGAAAGGTGACGAGGTGTCCTGGGCCGGTATACATGGCATGCCTTTCTACGAGCGCCATTTCGCGCTTTCCTCTCCAGTATGGGACAAGGCGTCCCGCGGTTCAACTGTCACGGCCGCTTTGCCTATCCTGCATCCAGAGATTTCACGCCGGGGATTGACAAGGCCCCAAAAGTTGATCTTGAATGGAAGGGCAGAGGTTGTCTTCACCGGGACAGGAGGGCAGCGATGTCGACCAAGAAGGCGCTACTTCTTGCCATCCTAAGTGCCATGTTGCTGTTCGCCTCCATCGTGGCCGCCTTGGATTACAAGTACGTGGCCTCCAAGAAATCGGACAAGTACCACTACCCGCAC
>CAZOXN010000043.1:0-10625 GCA_964583655.1 uncultured Desulfarculaceae bacterium
CAGCGAAGCGAGACGCACAATGGTCGAAAAAAGCCCCTGAAGGGCGAGGAGGTCCACCAGGCCAAAGGAGACCCACCGCCGCCCTCCCCACCGATCGCGATCCGTCACGGTGGTGGCGGCATCTCCCTTCGCTTCGAGTCTCCGCCCTGCCTGCGCCAAGCCGGGCGCGGCAGGCAAGCCGCCCCGAGGAACGCCACCACCCGGTGATAAGTCACCACCATCTCATCCAGGTCACCCGGAGCACCCTAGAAGGCGTTTTCCGGTAGCTCCAGGGCGCTTCGATCCCCGGACATGATCCCCTTGTAGAGCGCCTCCACATTGGGGAGCTGGTTGAAGGCGAAGAACTTCGCCGCGGCGACCTTTCCGGCGTAGAAGGCTGCATCGGCCTTCTCGGCCACCACTTTGGCCCTGGCGGCGTCGTCCTTTGCCCCGGCCTCTCGGTACATGGCATCGAGTCTCTCGGAGGCCACCTTCGCCTGCCATAGGAGCATGTAGGCGTTGAGCACGTACCCGAAGAGGTTGAGATACGGGCTGGCATTGAGCACAGGATAGATGGGGTCGCCCTTCATGCTCATCCCGCCGAAGTGCATGGTCACCTGCGCGAGTTTGTCCTTTGCCTGTGCCAGCTCCTTGAATGCCGGCCCCAGGTCAGGGTCGGACTCGTTGCTGCCGATGAACTCCGAGATCTCCTGAATCAGCCCCATGAACACCTGGCCCTTTTTCATCCCTATCTTGCGGCCCAGGAGGTCCAGGGCCTGGATGCCGTTGGTCCCTTCGTATATGGAGGCGATCTTGCAATCCCTCAGGTACTGCTCCAAGGGATACTCGGAGCACAGGCCATATCCCCCCAGGACCTGTATGGCTATCTCTATGGCCCTGAAGCCCATGTCCGAGCAATAGGCCTTGCAGATGGGGGTGAGGAGCTCGGCCTTGAGTCGATTCCTCTCCCTCTCCTCCTCGTCCGAGGAGTTATGAGACCTGTCGATGATGAGCGATGTGTAGAGCAGGAGCGCGCGCATGCCTTCAGCGAAGGACTTGATGGTCAGGAGGTTCCTGCGCACGTCAGGGTGCTTTATGATCTCCACCCTGGGTGCGTTAGGGTCCTTCATGGCCCTGATGTCCGTGCCCTGGATCCTCTCCTTGGCATAGGCCACCGCGTTCATGTACGCGCCGTTGCTCATGGCCACGCCCTGGAGACCTACCTCGAGTCGCGCCTCGTTCATGAGCTGGAACATGCAGGCAAGGCCCTCGTTCTCGCCCCCTAGGAGATAGCCATGGCAGTTGTCGTTCTCACCGAAGTTGAGGAGGCAGGTGGCCGAGCCGTGCAGACCGATCTTGTGCTCGATCCCACCGCACACCACGTCATTGGGCTCTCCCAGAGACCCGTCGTCGTTCACCCGGATCTTGGGGACTATGAACAGGCTGATCCCCCTCACCCCGGGAGGGGCCCCTTCGATGCGGGCCAGGACGGCATGGACTATGTTCTCGAACATGTCGTTGTCACCCGAGGTGATGAACATCTTGGTCCCGCTGATGAGGAAATGGTCCCCTGCGCGCCGGGCCGTGGTCTTCAGCGCCCCCACCTCGGAACCGGCCCCAGGCTCGGTCAGGCACATGGTCCCTCCCCACTCCCCGGAGTACATCTTCAGCATGTACTTCTGCTTCTGCTCTTGGGTCCCGAAGGTCTCGATGAGGTGGGCAGCACCGAAGCCCAGCCCCGGGTAGCTGATGAAGTTGAAGTTGGCCCCCATGAACATCTCGCTCACCGCAGTGCTCACGGCATAGGGGAGCCCCTGCCCACCCACCTCCGGGTCGCTGGTGAGGTTGACCCACCCAGCCTCCCGGAACTTCTTGAGAAGCTCGTGAAAGTGCGTTGGGGAATAGACCTTGCCGCTGTCGAAACGGCAACCCACCCTGTCCCCCTCGGCATTGGCCGGCCCGAGTTCCTGTTCCGCGAATTTCGCTGCCTGGTCGATGACCATGTCTATGGTGTCCCGATCGAACTCCCTGAATCTCGAGAACCGGAAGAGCTCCTCGATCCTGAGCTGCTCCCACAAGACGAACTTGAGGTCCCTGGTGTTGGCTTCGTACGCGGTCGTGCTCATCTTTCCTCCTTTCAGCTTGGCCCTCTCATCGGCCATTTCCCCGCAGGTGCTCCAACCGCAGCGTTGGATTCTGGAGGAGATCGCAGTGGGCCAACCTCTCCACATCCGCCTCGATCTCCCCAAAGCGAATACTAACAGAGGGGGGCGTTTGGGTAAACTCCCCGTTTTCCCGCACCAAGACCCCATCCTTTATCAGGCACCAGCAACGGGAAAGGCACCTGACCAACTCCCCGGCAGGGATCCCTTCCCCCACCTCGTACACGGCCACGTTGGCGCGCGCCCCCACCCTGAGGTGCCCCATGTCCGTGAGCCCGAGGCGTCTTGCCGGCTCCCAGCGGGTGAGCCTCGCTATGTCGTACAGACCGAGGACCCGACCCCCCATGGCCTCGTCCACCTCCGGTGGACGTGCCTCACGGCTCATCAACCAGGCGCAGGCCTTGGGCAACCCCCCCATGGCCGCACGACCTGGCGTGGAGGAGCAGAGGGCGAGACGCCAAGTCTCCGGGGCCATGGCCAGAAACCTCCATGCATCCTCCTGCACTGTCCTGGTCAGGGTAGCTCCCCCGGAGCCCTCAGCGCGCCTCCCACCCCCAGCGGGATCACTCCTTTCCACGGAAAACCACATGGGGCTCCCCACGCCTGTGTCCATGCTCATCCCACCGGGGGGGCCCGTCTCAGCGCAGACGATCCCCAGCGGGTCCTCCTCGCACATGGCCACGACATCGGCGCTCCCCCCTGCGTCCAGGAAGCGCGCCGCACGCTCCAGCATGGCTTCCGGGTCACGGCCCCAGGCCAATCCAGAGACGTGGAATTTGCCTGGTCTCGGGATCTCGTTGTCCAGCAGCCCTGGCCTCCACCACAAGGCCACTGGCACCAGCCCCTCGTCCTCTATCCCTGAGAGGAACTCCAGGACCTTCTTGGTGCTGATGTTCTTCTGGATGTAGTGACGCTGCCTGTGCCTCAACCAGGGAACGGGCACGAAAAGGCACAAGGCCCCGGTGAGATGCAGCAAGGCACGGGCCTCCGCAGCGAACTGGGGGCGGTCATTGCCTCGCACGGCCTTGCCCATGTCCCTGAGATCGAGGACTACCCCGTAGGACTTGTCCACCCACGGGATGAGCCCCAAACTGCGGCGCTCCAATGCGGCGGTGACGAGGGTGACAAACGGGTGATGGACGTGGACGTATCCTGCCTCCGCATATGCCCTCCCTATCTCCTCGGGCGCCCCCAGGGCCCCGAACATGCGCGTCAAGGCCTGGCCCGGATGGACTAGGTGGCAGTGGGGGTCCACCCCGCCTGCCAGGACGGCCTTCCCCTTGGCCTCGATGACGACCTCAGGATCCTGGAACGGTTCGCCGACCCGGCCTCCCGAGAGGTAGAGATCCCTCCTTTCCCCCCTCCACCCCTGGGCTGGATCGAAGACCGAGCCGTCCTTGATGAGGATCCTCTTGAGTTCGCTCACGCCAAGACCTCCCTGAGAAGCCCGCTGATCACCTCCTCCACCGTGGGGTACCCGTCCGGGACAAGCCCCGGTATCCCGTGTGCCGTCAGAGGGAGGCCATCGGCCCTGAAGAAGACCCCGTCTTGCTCGATCCCGGCCAAGCCGGTGGGGATCACCACATGGGCCCCCTCCGCAGAGGCCCCCTTGAAAGGGGTCACCACCACCAGCGGCCTCCCCGCGAGGGCAGGGGGAAGCACCCTGCGATGCCCCCCCTCGGGACCCGACTCGAACATGAGCACCGAGCCCACCCTGGAGGCCATCCCCTCCCAGTCATCCTCCGTCACCAAGCCCGGGACCCCGCCCGAGAAATCCACCCCGCAGGCGCTGGCGTTGCGCTCCAAGGAGAGCTGGATGAAACCAGAGGCGTTGACCCCCCCTCCCCACAGGGGGAGGACGACCATGCGCCTTTGCCCCGCGGCGTTGATCGCAGCGGCCCACTCCATGATGCCCCGCATGGCATGGGCCATGACCTTCTCAGGGTCCACGAACAGGGCGATGTACAGTGCCCTCTCCAGGGCCTTGACCAGGGATGGAAAGTCCCTGTGATCCCGCGGTGCGCCATGCACTGGCCCGGTCAGGGCCTGGATCAGACCGAGATCCTCCTCAGGCCCCATCTTGAAGAACTGCTGGCAAAGGGGCTCCATCACCGTCTCCCCCTGCGCCACCGCGGCCAAGGTCCTGTCGCTGTGCCCCCTTTCCGTATAGCGCCCCCGGGCAAAGAAGGAATAACGCGACAGATGCCTGTGATGCGTCTCCAGGGGGTCTGCCCGCCAGAAGAGGACAAGATCCGCACGATCTCTGACCTCGTCCAGGAGGGCCGTTGCCCAGCCCGTTGCCATGACGCAGTCGAAGAACCTCTTCATCCCCACGAAGGACCAGGGGACCCACAGGCCGCCCAGCTCCCTGGCCAACTCCCACGAGGCCACCATCCCCCCCTCGTGGAGGCCGTCGGCCCCGATGACCAGGGCCGGACCGTGACCCTTCAGGACCCGTGCGGCGGCCCCCAGGGAGGCCCGCAGTTCCCCGGTGGCCGGCGGGGGGAGCCTATCCTCGGCCGTCACCGACCGCAGCCTCCTCATGGCCACCTCGCACAGGTTGAGAGTCCTCACCACCCGCCCCCCACGGAGGTAGTACGAGACATCGTCTCACAGGCAGCTACACCCCGCGCACACCATGGAGTGGGACTCGGCATCGTAATCACCGAAGCCCGTCCCCTGCCCGGCCACTTTGGCCCCGGGCTCCCCCTGCTCCAGGAATGCCTTGGTGAACTTCTGGATGCTCATGTCCGCGAAGGCTCAGACCAACTCCATGGCTTCAGTGGGGCAGTAATCGGCACAGGCCTTGCATGGCGGCGCTGACGGGATGGCCCTGTTGCACAGCTCGGGATGGATCAGCTCGACCTTTGCGTCCACGATCTGCATCACCACGAGATCCGCGTGCCTGGGGCCCCTGCCCAAGGCCACCTCCCGGTTGTTGGCCCCATGCACCGGACAGACATGGACGCAGATGCCGCAGCCGATGCAGCGTTCCCTGTCCACTATCAGGCCGGTGAGCTCGTTCTTGACCCCCTCGCCCAGGAGCTCGGAGAGGAGCCGCCTGTTCTCAGTGAAAGCGGGCTCGCTCAAGACCGGACAGTCCTGCGGTCTCACATCCCTGGAGAGGAGATACCCTGCGAACCCCATGCAGTTCATGCCGCACTGGCCGCAGTTGGTCTTGGGGAGGAGCTCGTAGATCTCGTAGATGGACTTGCGAGGCATGGGCTACTCGAACTCCTCAGCCATTATCTTGTCCGCGGCCTTGTTGGCTATGTAACTGGCGAACCCGGCCAGGTTGGGATTGGAGAAATAGTGGCGAAAGTCGTCGTCCCTGGGCCAACCCAGGAGGCAGTCCACCTTGTTGCGTTCTGGATTGACCAGCCAGAGCTGAAAGAGGTGGTCCTTGATGGGGAAGAACCAGTCCTCCTTCTCTATAAGGAACTCTATCAGGTAGTGCTCCGAGACAGGGGGGAGGGCCAGGACATAGTCCAGGGAGTCCTTCCGGAAGCACTTGGCCGCTGCCAGTTGCCGCAGCCCGTCCACAGCCTGGTTGACCTCCTGGCGGACCACGAAGATCATCTCGTAGCGCCTCTGACCCGAAACCCTGAAGGCCGCCAAATCTGGTTTCATGAAGCCTATGGGCCTCGCCTCCACCACCTGGTAACGGGCGTACTCGAGGAAGCCCCTGAGGGTCCCGAGGACCTCCTCGCGAGAGAACAGAGGCCGCTCGTCGTACAGGCGATGCCAACCCTCGTTGGCTGTTTCCACTCGGTCACTCATCCGGCCAATCCTCGTTGGGCTTGGGGATCTTGAGGGGGACCGGCTCCCCATTCTTCCAGAACTTCCTGACTATGGGGTGATCCACACCCTTGAGGAACTCCTTGATGGTGGGGATGTCGATCCCCACCTCCTCGGTGGCTATCTTGTCGTAGATCTCTTCGGGGATGCAGTCCGCGAGCAATACCTTGTACTCCTTGGGCATCCAGACGATCCTCTCCCACCCACCGTCTCCCTGGAGGAACTTCTTGGACTTGGGGGTCCTGATGGAGAGCCCCATGGTCCCATGGTTCTGGTTGCCCCCGCTCATGTACCCTGCCAGCTTGGAGAAATTGAGCCCGATGGGCGTGTCGCCCGGGAAACGCCGGTCCACGAGGCCTATGCCGTCCAGCTCCGGGATGTAGAAGGCTGCGGCCTCGAAACAGCCGCAGTTGGTCTGGGGATAACGCAGGCAGCTGTATAGGTTCACCTTCTTGACCGTCCTGGACGAACGCTCGTACGTCACCTGATCCACCCCGGTATAGTGGCCCATTACCGGATCCAGGCACTCCCCTTTTGGCATCACGAAGGAGTACCCGTACGGGTCGATCTCCACCACCGCCTTGGCCCCCAGGTAGCTCATGATCCCGCAATAGGGGTTTCTTTGGGGCGTGATGCAACAGACGTGATTTGGGGCGAAGGTCTGACAGAGGGTGCAGCCGTAGAACACCTCCACGTCCTCGTCCTCCAGCCCCATGAGCCTGGCGTCGTACGCCTCCCATTCCGGCCTGATGGTGGTGTCCAGGATGCGTCGGATGAGATCCACGCCTCCCACCTCGGGGGAGGCGATGATGATCAGGGCCTCGCCCTTCTCCACCAGCGGAAAGTTGACCTTCGCCATCCCCAGGAGCGATTGCCCCATGCGGCGCCAGGAGTTCTTGGGGGCGCTCTCCATGTTGAGCCTGATCCATATGGTGTCCCTGGTGTTGACCAGCATCCAACCCTCGCCCTGCTCGAAGGGCATGAACCCGGCCCGGATCAGGGGATCCACGTGGTCCTCGCTGAGTTGGCTCCCCCAGAACTTCAGCCAGATGCCGAAGGGGAAAGATGAACCAGGTTCGATCTCGTCGATCTCAGGGCCGATCAACTCGATCCTGCCGTCTTCCACGTCAGACTCCTCCTTGGACACCTGGACGTGGATGTAACTCTGGTACCCATGTTTGGGTCCGCCAAGCTCCATGTACATGTTGTCCTTGCGGATCTTCTGTCCCATCCATCGGGGGGAGATCTCTATCTCGACCCCATCGAACAGCTCATCCAGCTCAGTAGGCGCCTGATACACCCGTCCTTCGGGCAGCTTCACGCTCGGTATCCGAATCACGTCCCATCCCTCCAGTCGTCTCCGTCCTCGGTCCTTTGTTCGTCAAAGGGCCTCGATCAGCTCCTCCAAGTCCCGCCTCCACTGGGCAAAGGGGACCTCATCCATGCTCCTGTGTGCCGCGGGGAGCCTCCCCGGTCCGAGAAAGACCGTGTGTATGCGCCGCGCCCCCGCAACCATCCCATTCAGTATATCCGGTCGGTACCCTATGAGCACCAGCAGGTCTGGACGTACCTCGCAGACCGCATCCTCCCACTTGCCCTCCAGGTACCGGAACAACTCAGCGAGCCACATCTTCTTGGCCTTGACCCCCTCATGCCGGGTCACCGTCAGGAAGGTGTTGCCCGTGGCCGCTACGGGGCAGGAGAGCCTCAAGGCGACCTCCACCGCGTAATCGGAGAGTTTCCTTCCCTCCAAAGAGATATGCTCGCACCCCTCCCCTGCCACAACGAGCGGGTTCTTGTGGCCCCTGATGTACCTGGCCCAACTGCTCGCATCGAACTTCGCCATGGCATCACTCCTTGACCGCTTCTCGCATGACCAGCCTCTTGACCATCGTTGCGTATCGCCCCTGTTTGATCCCGTACTGCTCGATGTACTCCTCCATGGGGACGAGCGCACCGTCCCGGTTCCTCACCTTGAGGACCTTGAAACGATCGATCTCCCACCCGTGCTCCTCCTTCAAGACCTTGAGGAGGCGCATGCGCTTCATGACGTGGAGCTCCAAGGGACTGCGCACGTAATAGGTCCAGTCATCCGGGAGCTGGCCGAAGTATTTCTCGTAGACCTCGTTGTAGTTGTCGATGGTGGAAAGCCTCGGGTCCCTCAGGGCGCACGGCGTGAAACACGCCTTTATGGCCATGGTCACCGCCTCCTCCTTGGTCTCCACCGGGATGATCATGTGCGGGGGGCATGGGTCGATCTCCTTCTTCTCGCCGGTGATCCCGTCGTACATGGTCCAGAGGGAACGGTCGTACTTGTTACCCACGAGCATCCTGGTGAACTTGAACCCAGAGGGACCCATGATGACACGGGCACCCACCCTGGCGAATCCCGCTGCCTTGGCCAGCATCTTGTCCGAGGCCGCCCCCCAGATGATGACGGCGAAGGGGGCGCGGTTCATGCTGTAATCCGCTGGTTGGTCGAAGTTGCCAGCTACCGAGACCCCGCCCCCCAGCCTGGCGAACTTGAACATGGCGGCCATGATGTGCGTGTCCGCTGAGCACCCCCCGCAGTTCACCAGCCCCTTCAAGGTGGCCAGGGAGAGGTAGTTCTCCGGAAAGGCCTTCCCCGCCCCCCTGTCAAGTTCACGGGCCACATCGGCTGCGGCACACCCCGCGGTCATGACCACGCAGTTGCGGTCGAGCAACTCCTTGGCCATGGCCATCAAGTCCTCGTCAGAGCCCGGGTAATGACCGCAGCCCAGCAGTGTCACCATGCCTGGCCCATTCCCCCCGAGGACCAACCCGAAGGTGAGATCCCGGAACTCCAGGTGGCTCAGGGGGCCTCGTCCTGGCCTCATCCGGTAAACGTCCGAGGCCACCTTGTCCGAGGACCAGGCGAGGATGCAGTCAATGATCGGGATACCCTCGGGACACGCTTCCTCGCACCTCCCGCAGAAGAGGCATCGCTCGTACAGGTCCGCAGGCGTGGCCCCCCCTCGGCGCTTGAGGGCAGGGCTGATCTGCAGCGAGTTGGGACAGGAGTAGAAGCAAAGGTCGCATTCCGTGCACCTCTCCATGACCGCATTGACCGCGGCCAGGAGCGGGGCGGCCCCCATCTTCCCTGGAAAATGCCTGAAGAAGCCCACCACCACATCCGCCGCCTTCTGGGGCTGCCGCACCAGGACGCCTCTTCTCTCCATCAATCGCCGGACGATGGCCTCCACCGGCTCCCCTGAGAGGTCCGGCACATGGTAGACTGCCCTGGCACCGGTGACCAGGACCGGGACCCCGGCCTTCTCGGCCTGTCTGACCACGTCCAAGGGATAGCAGGAGTCCGTGGCCACTATCAGGTCGGCGATACCCAGTCGGATCCCCTTGAGCGCCTTGCCGGTGGAGGTGAGCACCTTGCCCGCGCTGTAGAACCGCACCAGCTCATGGCCAGCATTGCCCAGCCCCGCGATCTCCATCCCTGGCGCCAATCCCTCCTCCTCCAACCGCCCCACTGTGTAGAATATGGGCAGGCAGTCGTCGCCGAAGAAGGCCAGCACCGGCCTGGACCGATCCACGGTCCCCAGGCCCAATGGCGTGCGGGCCGGGGGATAGAAGGGCATTTCCTGGACCGGCATGTCCCCTGTGGAGAGGTAACCGAAGCAACAGATCTTGGTGATCTCCTCCACCTCGGAGGCCAGGAACTGGATGGAACCGAGGTGGAGGGCACGGGACTCCAGATCCAGGGGATCCCCACCGCCCTGGGACAGAACCGCTGTCTGCTCTATGAATTGGGCCTCGGCGTACTTGAGCGCCTGGTCCATCTGGGCCAGGTCCTTGGGCTCGAATCCGGTCAGGACCGCGGTGTTGCAGGCCGTGTACGCGATGGAGCGGCCCAGGTAGACCGACTTGCCCGGGCCAAAGGCCTTCAGTGCCTCGTCCAGGACACCCCTGGCCGATGCCAGGGCCTTGGCCGCACCGGAGAGGTGTTCTCTGAGTGACTTGAGCCCCTGTTGCACAGCGCTGGCGACCTTGGGCCTGCCCTTCCCCTCCTGGAGGGCCGGGTTGGTGTACAGGGGCCGGTATCTCTGGAGGAGGGTCCGATCCCACTCCGCCAAGTCCTCGACCCTCGCCCACGGCCTTATTCTGGTGTCGTACTGCCTGATCTTCGTCTCGATGTAGTCGCTGCGCAGGATGCTGCGGACCAACTCCTCCCGGCCCCTTATGTCCGGGGTGATCTCGGTCAGGTCCACAGCCAGGTCCCCGACCTTTTCCACCGCCATACCCTTCCCGGGGCCTTTGAAGGGCCTGAGCCGCTCAGGAGGCGCCTCCTTCACCTCCTCCTTCTCGACCCTCTCGTGTTCCTCCTTCTCGAAGAAATCCGTCTCGGCCATACACTTGGCGCAGACCGTGACCCTCTTCTGAGCCGGCCCCAGTACCCCCTCGGTGCTGACCCCCTTGACCCGATGGGAAGCGGAGATGTCCTCGGTCTGAACGACCTTCTTGCACAGCTCGCACAGATCTATCCCGCATATGGCGCACTTCTCCGTTGCCTCGTTCTCGTTGCACACCTGACACTTCGTCGCTTCCGTCATGCCCCTTCTCCTTCACCTCGACCACGATACCGCCCGCCACGGGTCCCTGTCCGTCAGGAGTTGGATCCGACGCCCTCCCCCACCGGGCGCCAGGGGACAAGCC
>CAZOXN010000044.1:0-10582 GCA_964583655.1 uncultured Desulfarculaceae bacterium
CTCCCTTCCCTCCCCCACGACCACGGCCTCTTTGACATACGAGCTGAACTTGAGCTTGTTCTCTATCTCGGCCGGGCTCACCAGCTCCCCACCGGCGGTGGCGAAGATCTCCTGAGACCTCCCGAGGACGACCAGATGGCCCTGCTCGTCGAGACGTGCCTTGTCCCCTAGATTGATCCAGCCGTCCCCCAAGACCCCCTTTCCCTGCTCCTCCGGTCGATGGTGATATCCCATGAAGGCGAGGCCCCGTCGCCTCTGGAGGAGCTCCCCATGATCGTTGAGCTCGTATTCTATCCCCTTCAATGGCCTGCCCAAGGTACCGATCTTCACGTCGCCCGCTCGTTGACAGAACGTGATCCCCAGGAACTCGGCAGCCCCGTAAAAGGCCCTGACAGGGATGCCGAGGGTGAAAAGAAACCTCAAGACTTCAGGGGACACCGCTGCCCCTCCGCAGTAAGCCAGTCTCACCCTGGTGAGGCCCCATCTCTCCTTGATCTTTCGAAAGACCAGGAGACCCCCCAAGGCGTGGCACACCCTCAGCCACCACGGCGAGCCCTTGCCCTCCGCCTCCAGGGAAGTCCTTTTCTTAGCGATACCGAAGGAGAGCTCGTAGAAGGACTGTTTGACCCTGTCTGCCTTGCGCACGCCGATCAGTATGGAGCCGACGATGGACTCGAGGGTCCTGGGGAGAAAGTGGATGACGCTCGGGGCGATATCATACAAGGCATCTCCCACCGTGGCCGTGCTCTCTGGGAAGTTCACCACGCACCCCACGCGAAGGGGCACTAAGACAGACAGCAGCCTCTCCATGCCCTCGCACAGGGGCAGATAGGAAAGGATGGAATCATCCTCCTTTATGGGGTTGGCCTCCACAAGGTCCTCTACCGTGGCCATGGCCATGGAGGCCGAGAACAAGGCGGCCTTGGGCCTCCCTGTGGTACCGGACGTGTACACGAAGACACATGCCTTGTGCGGGTCCTGCCCCTGGAGGATCCGTTCGGCCCAGTCAGGGTCCCTTTGAAGCCTCTTCTCCCCCAGCCCCTCGACCTCCTCGAAGGGGGCGACCATCGGATCTCGGTACCGACCTATCCCCCTCGTCTCGATGAGCACGATCTTCTTCAACAGGGGAACCCCCTGTCTCATCGCCAAAATCGTGTCCAGGTGCCCCTGATGTCCTGCAATGAAGTACCGGGCCCCACTGTCTTGCACGATGAATCCTGTCTCGGCACTGGAGCTTGTGGGGTGGATCCCCACCGTGACCCCGCCGGCCATCTGGATGGCAAGGTCAGCGAAGAGCCACTCCGGGGAATTGTTCGCCTGGATCGCCACCCGGTCTCCGGGCCCCAGCCCCAGTTCCACGAGGCCTGCCGCGAGCCTCTTGACGTGCTCGTAGTACTCGTGCCAAGTGTATTCACGCCACAGACCGAGTCTCTTCCTCCTCAAGGCGATCCCATGCGGGAAGCGCCTCGCCCTTTCAGCCAGCAACTGTGGAAAGGTCAGCCTTGCAATGGTGTGCCCTGTCTCTCCCACTCGCCCCCCCGGAGGCCCAGCCCCACGAACCTAGGCGGCTGCCAGTCTCAGACCAGCCACCCCTTCTCCTTCCTGTAGTATTTCACATCGGCGAAGCTCTTTTTCTGACCGCCCACCGACATACCCAGATAGAACTCCTTGACCTCAGGGTTGTCCCTCAGCCTCTCCGATGAATCGTTGAGCACGATCCGTCCGTTCTCCAGCACGTATCCGTACGAGACGAAGGAAAGGGCCATCTCCGCGTTCTGTTCGACCAGCAAGATGGACACCCCCTCCTCCCTGTTGATATCCGACAGCCTTTGTGCCAGGTCCTGCACCACCATGGGGGCCAGGCCCAAGGAGAGTTCGTCCACGGCCAGGAGCTTGGGCGTCGACATCAAGGCCCTTCCCAAGACGAGCATCTGTTGCTCCCCCCCACTCAAGTACCCGCAGGTCTGCCTTCGTCTCTCCGCCAGCCTGGGGAAGTAGGCGAAGACGCGTTCCATCTTCTCCCGGCTCACCTTGTGCGATGGGTTGAGACTGCCCCCCACCAGGAGGTTTTCCTCCACTGAGAGGTGCTCGAAGAGCTTTCGGCCCTCAGGGGCCAAACAGAGCCCCCTCTTCACGATGGATCGGGTGTCCATCCCGGTGGTATCCTCTCCATTGAAGAAGACGCTCCCCTCTGTGATCTTCCCGTCGTAAAAGCCGAGCAGCCCCGAGATGGCCCTCAGGATCGTCGTCTTCCCCGCCCCATTGGCCCCCAACAGGGCTATCCTCTCCCTGGGTGGCACCTCTATGGACACCCCCCGGACCGCCAGGATGCTCTCCTGGTAAACCACTTCCAGGTTCTTGATCTGCATCAACATCTCCGACCCCACGCCATCAGTATCTGAAGGGCCAGTTCTTGAAGTAGTGTTTCACGTCCTCGTATGCGCCATGGAGGCCCTCGGGTTTGTAGATGAGGACGAAGAGGATGAGGAGCCCCATGAGGATCGTTCTAATCTCGAACTCGTGAGGTTTCATCACTGCCCCTAAGGCCGAAGAGAAGGACATGACCAAGGCGATGAACTCAGGGATGATGTGGGGGAAGAGGACCACGAATACGGTGCCCGAGATGGAGCCGAAGATGCTCCCCATACCCCCGATGATTATCATGGCTAAGTGGTCGACGGCCAGCATCAAGGGGAAGTTCTCTGCACTGACGTTGCCGAAATAGTAACCCAGCAATGCCCCGGCCACCCCAACGTAGAACGAGCTCAGGGCAAAGGCCACTATCTTGGTCCGGGCCACGTCCACCCCGATGAGCATGGCGGCGATGTCCCGGTCTCGCACGGCCATGAAGGCCCTGCCCTCCAGTGTCCGCGTGACGTTGGCCATGAACAGGACCGCCCCGGCACAGATCACCACCAGCAGATAGTAGAACTTCTGAGGGGAATCGAATGCCAAGGGCCCCAGGGCCGGGACCGGGAACCTGATGCCCACCGGTCCGAAGTACTTGATCTGATAGGAAAGGGAGAGACTCTCGGTGATGAAATGCAGGGCTAGGGTGGCCAGCAGCAGATAGAACCCCTTGATCCTCAGGGCCGGGATCCCCACCACGATGCCCACCAGCATGGCCGCGATCCCACCCAGCGGGACCGTGAGCCAAAACGGGAACTTGAGCATGCTGGCGAGGCTACCGGCAGTAAAGGCCCCGATGGCCAAAAATGCGGCATTGCCCAGGGATATCTGCCCGGCGTTCCCCGTGAGGAGGTTCAAACCGAGGACCGCTATGATGTAGATGAGGGATAGATTGAGGAGCGACAACAAGTAGTTGCTCGCGACGAGCGGCACTGTCAGCACGAGCAACGCGAACACAACGAGCCAGAATCTCTTCCAGGTGGTCCCGAGCAAGGCGATGTCATCTATGTAACGGGTCTTGTAACAGCCAGCAGGCATCCGGATCGCCCCTGTGGCGGCTCAAAGCCTTTCTATGGTTCTCTCCCCGAAGAACCCATATGGTTTCACCAGGAGGATGACCAACAACAACAGGTAGGGGATGACGTCCCGCGCACCTTGCCCCAGGTACCAACCCACAGCCATCTCGACGAGGCCCACGATCGGGCCTGCCACTATGGGCCCCATTACACTTGTCATGCCCCCGAGCACCATCACCGGGAAGGCCTTTATGGCGATGAATCCCAGGTTTTGATCCATCACCTGGATGTTGGCGGCGGTGATCCCTGCCAGACACCCCACCGCGGCCGAGAGGCTCCACGCCACCACGTAGACCCGGTTCACATCGATCCCCGAGAGCATCGCGCCCTCCTGGGAGTCCGCCGCGGCCCTGAACCGGATACCGACCGCCGTGTACCTGAAGAAAAGGATCAGGAGCACGAAGAGCACAGCCGTGAAGAGGATCATGAATAGGTGGATGGACGGGATCCTGGCCCCCAGCACGGTCACCAGTTGCTCCTTGATGGGGTGGGGAAACGCCCTCTCCGAGTAGCCCCAGATGGCCCCGCTTATACTGTTCAGGATCATGCCCAGGGCCAGACAGATCATCACCCCTGCGTGGACGGACTTTCCTATCAGGTGCCTCAACATGGTCATCTGAATGGATATGCCTATCCCCGTGACGATGACCAATGCCATGACGCAGGCCAAAAGGAAGGGTACCCTCAAATAGGTGATGAAGCTGTATGTGAGGAATCCGCCGAAGAGAAGGAACGACAGGTGTGCGAAATTCAACAGGCCCATGGCCTTGTAAAGCAGCACGAACCCTATGGCTATCAGGGCGTAGATGCAACCCAGGGTGATACCCACGGCGATCCAGGTCATCATGGCCCGTTTCACCGGGGGGCCAGCAACGCAGCCCCCCCGCCTCCCCTTCACTGTCGGTCTTGGGTTCTTGTCTTGTATATTATCTCTTACTCTCTGTCAATAAAAAAATTGGGTCCTTTTTTTGACCCTACGTAAAGACAAATAGGGGCCGATGATACCCCTCGGCCCCGCCTCGAACCTGCCCGGTCCAAGCGTTCCCCGGTCTTTTCGCCCACCTTTGACGGATACCAGCCGTCCCCTTGACGCCTCACAAGGCAGTACTGGCACGAGAACCCTTTTCCTTTCAACGACCTCTCTTGGCACTAGACATCGAGCACCGGTCATGCCTTGCGCGGATCCCATTGCGAAAAGTAAGAGGCGGCGCTACGGGCGGCCGGGACTGGTTTTTCACAAGTCTCCTGCCCGGATCTCTAGGCCCGCCCTTCAGACCGTGGACTGTGCGCGGGTCAAAGACAGGAAACCCAGCGGCTAACGAGGCGAGCGGGCTAACCAATGCCACGCCAGACCTAATCGGCGAGAAGGCTCTTAATGAAGTCTTCGGTGAGTGGGAATCTCTCGTCGCATTCTTGCCAAAGTTCTCTGTGGTAACTACCGGGATTTTGGGAATGAAATAGGGTTACCACCACTCCATGCTCTTTGGCCACCCGTACTGCTGGCAGGCAGTCACTGTCACCCGCCAAAAGGATTACGCCCGAGATCTGCCGGGTCGCCGCCAGATTGACCATATCCACGGATAGAAGGGTGTCGATGCCCTTTTGTTCGAATCTTTTTTCCCCTTTTTCGTCTGTCCCACGGTATGCTAGCCTCCCGAGCCTGACGGTGTATCTCGGCAGCCTCTCAAGGTATGTGAAAAAGCGCTGCTTGTTGGCAAACCTTTTTCTCTCCTCATCAGTAGGAGGGTTTCCCTGATAGGGGAGGCAGTTGTAATAGTAGGTCCTCAGTATCTCCTTACCACGAGCCATCCCGTGCGAGAGCTTGTCAAAGTCGATCTTGGGCAGGTTGAACTCGTTCTTGAGGACCTTCTCCAGGTACGCGCCGTCGATGAGTATCGCGACCCTCATGTCACTCCTCCACGCAAAAATCAATCCCCCTCGTCCTCATGGAACGAGGGGGGCAGATTTACGTCCCGCCATCTCCCAACGGAAACGGCGGAGAGGATTGACAAGAGAAGTAAAGCCCAACCAAGCCGGTTTGTCAAGCTTTTTCTGAGTGTTTCGAGAGCGCTTTGTCAACTTCTCGGACGGCGAAGGGGCTGTAACCCAGCTCAGCGCTTGATCCCAAGGTAGTGCGGACTGATTGCTCCCACAGGATTGAGGTGAGTATACCGGGCGGACTCCAACAGGTAAGGATGTCCTAGCACAAGATCAACCTGTAACGCTTCTGAAACAGACGGCCGTGACGGGCCTGTCTCAAGCTGAGGTTTATCGTATAGCGGCTGGGCAGTTCCCTCATGGACATACTCGGCGGTGGGTTGCCAGTCCTCACCTACGCACCCCATCACCTGGTACACACTCCAAAGGGGGTCCAGTCTGGCCCGCGTCTGCACGACCCCCACCCTCCAGCCCGTTACTCATGACTGTCAAGTTTGATGATTTCGCGAATAGTCAGGAAATGCCCTTGTACGTCGTTCCGGCGGAACCCGGATCGCGGCCTGCCCCGTACCTGATACGGGGTCTGTATCAGGCCCCGGAATTGTGTGTTTTCAAGGCGTCACAAAATACCTGGACCCTTCCCCGAGTCGATCCGGGATCCACCGGCGTGAGGATTTCTCAGGAAACCATCAGGAGTTATGCATTGGATGTTTTTTGTGATTTTCTTGTTGACATGGAGTAAGCTTTTGTCTATATGGTTAACGAATGACCGAGATTTGATTGTCTGAAACCCGTCAAGGGCATACAGGATGGACATGGCCGAGCCGTTGTTGAGGATCGAGGATGTCTCCCTGAGCTTCGGGGGGATCATGGCCTTGCGGGACGTGAGCCTGGAGATCCTCCCCAACAGGCTGCAGGCCATCATCGGCCCCAACGGGGCCGGCAAGACCAGTCTCCTCAACTGCATCAACGGATTCTACAGGCCCCAGAAAGGGAGCATACATTTCAAGGAGAGGGACATAACGAGGACCTCTCCCCACGAGATCGCCCGTCTGGGCATAGCCAGGACCTTTCAGAACGTGGCCCTGTTCGGCGGGATGACGGTCCTCGACAACCTCATGCTGGGCCGTATCGCCACCAGGAAGCTCCCCATGACGGGCATCTTGAGGAGCGGCGTCTTCTGGGGATTGGCCTCCCACGAGGAGGTGAAGGACCGGGAGGAGGTAGAGCGCATCATAGAGCTCTTGGAGATCGAGGCCTATCGCAAGAGTCCCGTGAGTTCCCTGCCTTTCGGAATCCAGAAGCTGGTGGAGCTAGGAAGGGCCCTGGCCATGAATCCGTCAGTGCTGATCCTCGACGAACCCACGGCCGGGATGAGCCTCGAGGAGAAGCTGGACATCGTAAGATACATCATGGAAGTCAAGGAGCTATGGGGCGTCACCATCATCCTCATCGAGCACGACATGAAGGTGGTGATGGACATCTCCGATTGGATAGCGGTCTTGGACTTCGGGGCCAAGATCGCCGAGGGCCGGCCCCAAGATATACAGACGAATCCAGCGGTCGTAGCGGCCTACTTGGGCAAGAAGGGGTGAGCAGGGGAGATTCCCTTGACCAGTGACCGCAGCCAGTTGATCGGCAAGACCTTCGGACCTGTCAAGCGTACCATCTCGGAGGAAGACATCCGAGAGTACCTGAAGGTCACGGGAGAGGAGCACCCTGCTTATCGTGACGATCACGCGGCCGTCCATGAGGGCCATTCCCGCGGCGTGGTCCCTCCCTCTTTCGCGCCCTTCGTGGCCCTTGGTATCCTCAGCGCCATCGACTGGGAGAAGGACTTCCTCCTGGACATCCGCAAAGGGACCGTGATGAGCGGGGAGCAGGAGCTGGAGCTCCAACGTCCCATCTACCTGGGAGAGACCGTCACCGTTGGCGCAACGCTCGTCGAGATGTCGGAAAAGCAGGGCAGGCGCCCGTTTCAAGTGGCGCGGATCCAGGTGAGGGGTGTGGACCAAGAAGGCGCGGAGGTGTTCCGCGGGACCATCTCCTGCATCTTGTTGGACTGAGGCCGTGTCCGTGAAACCTGATATATCGCAGGCCGCGTCCGGCAAAGAGAGAAACGAGGGGAACCCGGATCATGTCCGAGGCGGATGACGGCCTCGTCAAGGCTTCGCACGGGAAACAGAAAACCCGGTCCTTGGATCGCTTCGCCGAGCGCCTGGAGCGCTTTCATCGGGTCCTCTCCTACCTGGCTGCTGCCGGTATGTTCGCGATGATGCTCCCCATTGTTTTCGATGTCTGCGGCCGCCTTCTGTTCAATGCCCCTTTGCGAGGCGCCTTCGAGTTCACGGGGCTGGTCATGGCCTTTGTCATCTATCTCGGGATCCCTTACGCGCAGACCGAGCGGACCCACGTGAGGGTCAGTTTCTTGGTGGACCGCATGTCGCTGTCCGGCCAGCGATGGGTCTGTGCCTTGGTGCATCTCTTCTCCGTCCTTGTCACAAGTATTGTCCTTTACGCCACCGCAACCCAAGCCTTCTACTCCGTGAAGGTCGGGGAATATATGTACGGCTCCACGCGTTTTCCCATGTGGCCTTCGAGGCTGCTCGTTGCCTTTGGCCTCCTGTTCCTGGGCCTGCAGTTTCTGGTGGATTTCTTCAGGTCGGTGGCACAGTTGCGCCAGAGTAAGGGCAGCCCGTGAATGCCCTGGCACGCCTGCCGTTCGAGAGGGAGGAAAGGCCCATATGACCATTGAAGTGACCTTGATAATGACGGGATTCCTGGTCCTGCTCATGTTAGGGGTGCCCATCGCCATCGCCCTTCTGGCAACGGGGTTCGCGGGGCTAGTAACCGTCGGCAACCTTGGTCAGGCCCTTGGCTCCCTGGCCTTGGTCCCGTACTCGGCCGTGGCGAGCGGGACCCTGATAGTCGTCCCCCTCTTCGTGCTCACCGGGCAGATCGCCTTTGCCGCAGGCATAAGCAGGGACGCTTACGACATGGCCTATCGTTGGCTGGGCAGGTTCAGGGGCGGGCTTGCCATGGCCAGCATCGCTGCCTGTGCCGCCTTTGCCGCCACCTCAGGATCAAGCGTGGCCACAGCGGCCACAGTGGGAAGGATCGCCATCCCGGAGATGAAACGTTTCGGGTACGCAGATGCCTTGGCCACCGGGGCCGTGGCCGCGGGCGGCGTGCTCGGGATCATGATCCCCCCCAGCGTCACCTTCGTCATCTACGGGATCGTCACCGAGACATCCATCGGGAAGCTCCTTTTGGCCGGGATAATTCCGGGCCTCATGACCGCCACCGTCTTCATTGTCGGCATATCCGTCATCACCAGATTCAGGCCCGAGATCGCCCCAGTTGGTGAGGTCTTCCCCTGGTCCGAGCGTTTGCGCTATCTGACCAGGGCCTCCGGTATACTGGTCCTGTTCGGCGCGATCATGGGTGGGATCTACAGCGGCCTCTTCACCCCCTCGGAGGCAGCGGCCGTGGGAGGAGCGGTGGCCGTGGTCTTGGCCCTCCTGAGGAGGGCCCAGACACGCCTCATGTTGCACTCCTTCAGCGAGAGCGCCAAGACCGCCGCCATGATCTTCCTGTTGCTCGTTGGGGCATTGGTATTCGCCAAGTTCATGGCCATATCGGGCACCGCATCGGACATCGCCAGGTTCCTTGCAGCCGTCCCTTTGCCCAAGATCGTGACCCTGATCCTGATCCTATTGCTCTATGTCCCCCTGGGGATGTTCCTGGACGGGATCTCCATGATGCTCATCACGCTGCCCGTGGTCTTTCCCGCCGTCCTCGCACTGGGCTACGACCCCATCTGGCTGGGGGTAGTCATGACCAAGATGATCGAGATAGGAGCCCTGACTCCACCGGTGGGGTTCAACTGCTACATCATAAAGGGGGTTGCACCCGAGGTCCCCCTGGAGACGATATTCCGCGGAGCCGGGACCTTCGTTCTTCTCGAGCTGGTCTCGCTGGGGCTCCTCGTGGCCTTCCCGGAGATCGCCCTCTGGTTGCCCAGGAGCATGTTCTGAAGGCCAGGACGGGACCGCAGCGTGGAGCTCAGGAAACCAAGGATCCTCACCACAGCCAGGAAAGGATGAAGGAAACAAGAAAGGGGGCGGGATGGATCTCGAGGGGAAAGTGGCCCTGGTCACAGGTGCCGGACAGGGGATAGGGCAGGCCATCGCCCTGGCCTTTGCCCAGGAAGGGGCGAGGGTCGTGGTCAACGACGCCAACGAAAGTGGGATCGCTGAGACAGAAGGAAAGATCAAGTCCTCGGGAGGGGAGTGTCTGGGGGTGAAGGCCGACGTGTCCAAGGCAAGCGAGGTCGAGGCCATGATGGAGCGCACCGTGACCCGTTACGGGACCCTGGACATCCTGGTCAACAACGCCGGCATCGTCAGGGCCGGGCCCATAGAGGAGCATCTGGAGGAGGATTGGGACGCGGTGATCGATGTAGACCTGAAAGGGGTGTTCCTCTGTTCCAAATACGCTGCCCGGATCATGATCCCGAACAGGAGGGGTTGCATCATCAACATCTCCTCTGTGGCCGCCCACGAGCCTGGCCCCGGTATAGGGGCCTACAACGCGGCCAAGGCGGGTGTCATCGCCCTGACCAAGCAGTGCGCCATCGAGTGGGGTCGGCACAACATCCGGGTCAACTCCATCAGCCCTGGCCTGATCTGGACCTCCATCAACCCGGCTTATCAGGACCCCGAGGTGCGCAGGGCCAGGCAAGGGATGGTGCCTCTGGGACGGCTCGGGCACCCGGACGATATCGCATGGGTGGCGGTGATGCTGGCCTCGGAGGGGGCCGGTTACATCACCGGCTGCGACGTCCAGGTCGACGGGGGGTTTCTGAGAAATATGCAGACGCTGCTGCCAGGACGCATCGGTGTATGGAAGAAATCTTGAGGAAGGAGGGCGCTATGGGCGACAAGTTCGTGAATGGGTTGTGGAGGGTTTTGGGCGGATTGTCCCTCGTGGGACTATTGGTGGGGATGGCAGGAGGCCAGGCAGTGTGGGCGCAGGGCAAGCCCATCGAGCTCAGCTACGCCTCGTACATAGGGGAGACTGCCCTGCACTCGGAACAGGCGAGGCTCTGGGCCAAGGAGGTGGAGAAGCGCACCAATGGCAGGGTCAAGGTCACGAAG
>CAZOXN010000045.1:0-10474 GCA_964583655.1 uncultured Desulfarculaceae bacterium
AAAGACGCTCAGCGCTTCGCTTCAGTGAGGTGTGTGGACCTCCCTGTCTCCTTGCGCCATTGGAACCCCAAGATGGGAAGTGGGAGCCCATTTGACCGCCTCATGGAAGAGGGGGGCCTCCTGACGGTCATGGACGTGGGCTCAGCCATGCAACGTGAAATCGCAAAGGCGCTGCTGGATTCGGGTTTCCAATCCCTAACCATGCTCCCTGTCTCCCGAGGTGGGGAGTTGGAGGGCGCCGTGGTCCTATTCGGAGCAGCCCAGTGTACCTTGCCCAAAGATCTCACACCGACCCTCTCTGCTGTGGCAGAGATCCTCGTTCAGGTCTCTCAACGCCATCGGGGACAGCGAGCAGCTCGCGAGGCCATGATCAGGGACGAGTTGACTGGACTCTATAACACCGAGCACTTCATGGAAAGGCTGGAGGCCGAGATTCGACGAGCCAACAGGAGCGAGCACCCTTTCTCTGTGCTCTATCTCCACACTGGAGCGGTCCAGGGTATGGGGCACCCGGATGATTCGGACGATCGTTCCTTTGTTAGGGCGGTAGCGAGGGAGCTCGTGGCTTGCATCAGGGAGGTGGACGTCCCGGCAAGGTACAGGGGGAGTGATTTCACGCTGATGCTCCCTCATACGTCTTCCTCTGGGGCGCTGCTTGCGGCGCGAAGGATCCTTCAACGAATCTCCCAGGCTGGGGAGCAGGGGATGATCAGCCGCCAACCCGAGATCGGCATCGGGATAGCCTTGTACCCCGAGCACGGGGGCAGGCCCAGGGAGTTGGTGGGCAACGCGGAGGTGGCCGCCATGCTCGAGGCCAGGGAGGGGGAAGACCGCATCCGGCTTTTCCCTGCCGGGAAGGCTGGACCTGACGAGACCACCCCCGAGGCCATCCTCCAGGAGTACCCCATGCTCTCGGATCTGTTCCACCTCCTGGAGATACAGGGGCTCAAAGACCGTCGGACATACGTTCATGCCAGGGAGGTGGCGCACTACGCGCGTATCATCGGGAGGGAACTGGGCCTTGGGGGTGACAAGCTGAGGGAGGTGGAGCTGGCCGGTTGGCTCCATGACGTGGGCAAGATGACCATCCCTGCCCTGAATGGGGAGCCTGCCATTGACCTCTCGCGTCTGTCTGCCATCAACCGGAAGATACACCCCGCGGTGGGGACATACATCCTCAAGGGGATGATCGGTTCCTCCCCGGCGGTGAACGCCGTCCTGTATCACCACGCGCGGTTCGACGGCTCAGGAGGCTCCGTGAGCCCCTGTGGGGAGGAGATCCCCATAGAGGCCAGGATCATCGCTGTGGCAGATGCCTACCAGCACCTCAAACAGGCCTTCCAGGGGGGAACCCGCCCTTCCCAGCGCGACCTCTTCAACGGCCTCAGGAGAAAGGCCGGTGGCGAACTGGATCCTGTGCTGGTGGAATGCCTCATCAGGGGAGTGGCCGGGGAATGACGACACATGAGGCCCGTGAGAGGCTTGCCCCGGCCATCCTGGCCTTGCAAGAGGCCTTGAGCAAGGAGCCGTCCAACGGCCAGTTGCATCACGCCATGGCGGGCCTCCTCATCCTCTCTGGGGAGTTGGGCCCCGCGGCCTCACACATGAGACAGGCCGAGGCCCTAGGAGTTCCCACCGAGGCCCTGCGTTCTCGTCTGAAGGATGGCGATTCCGTCGAGCACTCATGAGACCGAGCCCTCAGGCCGGGCTTCTCACGCGATGGAGGAGACCACTTCATACCCGGCCTTTTGGAGGACCCTGGAGATGTGCGTGACATTGCACTTTTTCAGGCGGAAGAAATAGACACGCTTCTTCCTGAGCCGGTGTCCTGAGATGCTCACGCTGATGATCTCTCCCCCTCTGCTCCTTATGAGCCCGGAGACCCGTTCGAAGGCCTGCGGATCTTCCCCGAGGATCACATCGATCCTCGAACTCGACTTGACTAGCCCCATGAGTTCTATGAATGCCGCCAGGATGTCAGCCACGGTGATGATCCCCACCACTTGGTCATCCTCGTCCACCACAGGCAATCCCCCGATCTTGTTATAGTAGATCACCTTGGCCGCATCCTCTATTTCCGTGTCGGAGGTCACTGTGATGGGATCCACGATCATGACATCCTGGATCTGGAGCTCCTCTATCATGGAGGCCAGCAGCACCTGCCGAATGTCGCCCTCTGTGACCAGCCCTATCAACCTGTCATCCTGTACCACAGGGAGGTGGCGTATCGAGTGCCTCTTCATCAGGGTGAGGCACTCCTGGATCGTGTGCTCCTTGGTGATGGTCACCACATCTCTGACCATCCAATCTCCGACCTTCATGGCCCCTCCTCGGTCAAGAAACTTTGATCCCCCTGCCGGCCATCTCTATATTGCTTTGAAGGAAAAGTCAATAACACCTTGCGGGATCGACTTGACATGAGGATGCCCCGTGCCTAGAATCCGCGCCTGTGGCTATGTATGACCGAGCCTTGCCACCGGGGCGCACCCTTTGTGCAGCCTAGGCACTGACATGGGACTACAAGCGAAGCCTAAGGCTTACCTGGCGGTCTTCGTGGTATTGGCCACTCCGTTCTACCTCAACGACTTTGCCAACATCTATGTCAAGAGCTGGGCTTGGTGGCTCTTCATCGACTACACTGGCGTGAAGCTCTTTCCCCTCCTGACGATCTATTGGTTGATCCGAAAGAAGAAGCTGCGTGCATCTGAGTTCGGACTCACCCCCCAAGGGAAACTCCGGTTCCTCGGAGTATTCCTTGCCCTGACACTCCTAGGGACAGTGATGGACCAGAATGGTTACAAGATCATGGAAAGGCTTCCCGGCTATCCCGCCCTGGGCTCCATGCCAGCCATCACTCAACCCGTGTGGAATTGGATAGACCTCACCTTGGGGCTTATGGCAGTGGCGGCGGTCGAAGAGCTCGTCTTCCGCGGCTACGCCCACGCATTCATGAGCAGGTATACGCGAAGTCAAGTGCTCGTAGTGGCCATCTCTTCAGCCGCCTTCGGTTTGATTCACTGGAGTCTGGGCCTTCACTCCGTGCTCATCACCGCGGGCATCGGCGGCATCTTCATGGTCGCATACGTGATGACCCGGTCCCTGCCAGCCATCATGCTCGCCCATTTCGCCGTGAACTTCATCGACTACGCCGGGGTGATTCCCAAGTCCATATTCAAGTTCCTCTAGTCCTCCGTCTCCTGAGCCACCCAGGAGAGGTACTGGGGGAGCCCATGGCTGATCTCCATGGCGATGATCTCCGGGACCTCGTATGGATGCACCTGCCGCACCCGATCCTGGAGCCTCGGCAGCAGCTCAGCGCGGGTCTTGACCCACAGCAGGACCTCCCCCTCGTCGCACACCTCCCCCTTCCAGCGATAGATGGAACGAATCCCGGCGATGATGTTCACGCATGCGGCGAGCCTCTCCTCCACCAGGAGCCTCCCGATCCGCCCCCCTTCCTCCTCCCCCGGTGCCGTTATGGCAACGATCACGAAGCGCTCCAAGACTCCCCCCGTCAGATCCACCTCTGTTCTTCCTGTTCCCATTGCCTTTGCAAATCACCGAGCCATCGATCCAGCCGGTTCAAAGTCGCAAGGGCCTCCTCCAGGAGCTTGCGCTTCGGAGATCCTGGTCTCTCCTTCCAAAGCCTGTTCGCGAAACGGCCCCGGAGCTCCTCCAACCTGGCACGCAGACCGGTTACGACCCTCAACGCCTCCCTCCTGGTCACAGTGCCCAGGTCCAGGCCCTGGATGAGACGTTGGACCTCTTCCCTCAGCCTGTCCAACTCCCTCAACAACTCCTGGCCCGGAGGGGGCGTCTTTGGAAGATCATCGGCAGACCAGGATGGCCCTGCCCCAGCCATGGCGAGGACGACTAGGCTCACGAACGTGACGCACCGCAGGCAAGACACCTCCATCCCGCCTCCCCTGGGCAGTTATGCTACCACACGTCCCACGCCCCCGGAAGTCCCGGCGGCATTGACACCCTCCCTTGAGCAGCGTAGCATGCCTAGAGGACGCAGCCTTTGAGACCGGCGGCATTTACAGCCCGCTTTCACAGGGGATCGGGATGTTTGACCTCGGATTTCAGGAGATAATCATCGTCCTGGCCGTGGCCCTGATCTTCATAGGTCCCAAGCATCTCCCTGAGATCGCCAGGACCTTGGGAAGGGCCATGGGAGAGTTGAGGAGGGCTGGGGATGAGCTCCGGGCGCAGATCAACCTCGAGGCCATGATGGCGGAACGGGAGGAAGAAGAGCGACTCGACCCCTCCCAGGGGAGCCGCTACTCGGCCCCTGATACGGGACAACGCCCTGAGCCCCCGTCCAGTGCCGACACAGACACAGAGGTGACCCTCACAGCCCATGATCAAGATCAAGGGGAAGCTCCCCAGAAGACTGAGACCTGACGAAAAGGTCTCCTTCATCCAGCACCTGGAAGAGCTGCGTTACAGGCTCATCGTGTGCCTCGTATCGGTGGGGGTGGGTACAGCGGTGGCGTACATCTTCAAGGAGGAGATCCTCAGGTTTCTGGCCACGCCGTTGCTGCGAGTCCTGCCACCAGGGAATCAACAGCTCATATTCACCGGCCTTCTGGAGGCCTTCCTGGTCTATCTCAAGGCATGCTTCTTTGCCGGGATCCTGGTCTCGGTCCCGGTGATCCTCTACCAGTTGTGGGCATTCATCGCCCCAGGTCTTTATCCTCGCGAACGGAAACTCGTGGTTCCATTCGTCTTCTCTGCCAGCCTATTCTTCTTGGGTGGGGGCATCTTCGGATATTACGTGGTCTTTCCGTACGGGTTCCAGTTCTTCGTCAGCTTCGGTGGCGATTTCATAAGGCCTCTTCCCTCCATGAAGGAGTACCTGAGCTTCGCCACCTTCTTGCTGCTCGCCTTCGGGATCGTCTTCGAGCTCCCCATCTTCATACTCTTCCTATCCCTGGCCGGGATCGTACGCCCCCAGACCCTCAAGAAGGGAAGAAAATATGCCATACCCGCCATATTCCTTGTGGCCGCCATACTCACTCCTGGGCCGGATCCCATCTCGCAGTGCTTGATGGCCGTTCCCCTGGTCGTACTGTACGAGATAGGGATCTGGGTCTCCGTCTTTTTCGGCAGGAAACCCTCCGCTGCCGAAGGCCCGGTCCCGGAGGAAACAGAGGTCACAGGGACCCCTGCGGGATGACCTTTGCCCCAAGCCCAATCCTTTCAAGGAGAGGTGGCGCTGTGCGCATGAAGGCACATATGTGCCAAGGTCCCGTATCGTGAGGGTCATACATCTTCGGGCTCTGGGTCAAATCCAGCCCTCTCTTCTGTACCACAGATAGGTCTCCCTCAGCCCCTCTTCCAGGGACCATTGGGGCTTGAAGCCCAGCTCATCCATGGCCTTCTGGATGTCACAAGTCCAGCACCCCTGGAGCATCTCCCGGATTTTCTCACGATTCAAGAGGGGTGGAGTACCTAGCAAAGCGCACAGCGCCTCAGAGCCGAGGGCCGCAGCCCATGCCAATCCACTGGGCACATTGATGGTCCTGGTGCGCACCCCCATGACCTTCTCCAGTGTACCTACGACCTCGCTCCAGGCATGGACCTCCCCGTCCGACACGAAGAAGACCGAACCTGTGGGGACCTCAGCCTGAGCAGCCAGGATGATGCCACGGGCCAGGTCCTTGACGTGAACCAAACATAGATAGCGCTCCCCCTTCCCCACCCTCAAATCCCACCCCCTGTGAAGGAGGCGAAAGAACGCTAGGATGTCCCTATCCCTCGGGCCATAGACCGCCGGAGGCCTTATGACCGTCAATGAGACCTTGTGCGCCAACGCCATTGCCATGCGCTCTGCCTCTAGCTTGCTCCTCCCATAATGACTCACAGGATGACATGCATCGCTTTCCCTTCTGGGCCTGTCGGCTTGGCACGGGCCGCAAGCGGCCAGGGAACTGACAAGCACCACCCTTCGAGGCGTCTCCGACTGTCGGACGCATGCCTCCATTACATGACGAGTCCCGAGGGCGTTGGCCTCCATGTAGGCTGTATAGCTCAACGCCTTTGTGACCCCTGCCACGTGCAAGACCCACCCCACCCCACGAAGCGCCTCGTCGATGGAGCTTGATTCCGTCACATCCCCCCAGCACAACGTAATCGGAAGCCCCTCTATCCAACGGAGGTCGCTCGTCCTCCTGACAAGCACCCTCACCTCATGCCCAGCGCCGACCAACTCCTCGACGAGGTGGCTGCCCACAAAGCCCGTCGCCCCTGTCACAAGGACATGCATCCTACCCTCCACACTAGGCCCATCCAGAGCGACTCGCCCGCTATGGCCACGTCCAGTTATCGCGTGAGCCCCCCCACGCCTGAGGCGGTGACCCTTCCAGCCCCGCCTCAGTGCGGGACAGAGCCCCGGCGGCGTTGACAAACCTCATCACATTGTCTACAATCCACAAGCCTTCCCCTGGGGAGCGGAGGTGGCTTGGCCGTAAGCATCGAGCCTGGCTTGCCGCTTCATGATGTACCCCAAAAGCGGGAAGGTGACAAGGGCACGGAGGGGCCCTTTCCATCTCTACAGGAGGGTCAGTGGATGGAGATCTCCCGGAAAGGGGCGGCCCTGCAGGATCCCGTGGCCCGAGGAGCCGGGACGTATATCTTCGAGAAGTGCTGGAAGTTCACTCAGGCCGCAGAGGCCAGGGCCGCAGGCTATTATCCATATTTCACCCCCATCGAGTCCCAACAAGACACCGAGGTAATCCTCAACGGACGGCGCATCATCATGATCGGATCGAACAATTACCTCGGCCTCACCACTCATCCCAAGGTGAAAGAGGCGGCCATCCAGGCGGTCAGGAAGTACGGCAGCAGTTGCACCGGGTCTCGCTTCCTGAACGGGACCATCTCTTTGCACGTGGAGCTGGAGGAACGCCTCGCTCGCTTCACCGGGAAAGAGGCGGCGCTCGTCTTCAGCACCGGTTTTCAGACCAACCTGGGCACTATCTCGGCCCTGGTGGGCCGTCATGACACGGTGATCATAGATTACGACGACCATGCCAGCATAGTAGACGGCTGCCAGCTGTGCTTGGGCAAGACCATGAGATTCAAGCACAATGACATGGACAGCCTTCGGAGGGCCCTGCGGAAGGCGGATCCGAGAAACGGCAGGTTGGTGGTGGTGGACGGGGTGTTCAGTATGGAGGGGGACATCGCACCGCTGCCTGAGATCACGGCCATCTGCAAGGAAGTCGGGGCCAGGCTCATGGTGGATGATGCCCATGCCATGGGAGTGCTGGGGAGGAACGGCAGCGGCACCGCCTCCCACTTCGGGCTCACCGACGAGGTGGACATCATCATGGGGACCTTCAGCAAGTCGTTCGCCTCCCTCGGGGGATTCATCGCGGCCGACGCCAAGGTCATCGACTACGTGAAACACAATTCCAGGGCCATGATCTTCAGTGCGTCCATGCCCCCCGCCTCCATAGCCGCGTGCCTCGCTGCCCTGGATGTCATGGAGAACGAGCCAGGGCGACGGGAGCGCCTCTGGGAGATCACCCGGCGCATGCACAAGGAGTACCGGCTCCTGGGATTCGACATCGGTCGGACAGAGACCCCTGTGATCCCGATCATAGTGGGCAATGACATGAAGGTGTACGCCTTCTGGAAAAGACTCCTGGAAGAGGGGGTGTTTGTCAACCCTGTGAGGAGTCCCGCTGTCCCCGTGGGACGGTCACTGCTCAGGACGAGCTACATGGCCACCCATACCGATGAACAGCTGGACAAGGTGCTGGAGGTCTTCAAGAAGGTCGGAAGAGAGCTCGATGTGATCTAGGTCCTGGCGGCGGTGCATCCGTGCGCGTGTGTCGGATGCTGCGGTTGGGTGAGAGAGCGCCCTCTTATGTCAACAGGGAAGACTTTGGGGAGATCCCCGGGATTCCCTGAGACCTGCCATCGAAGTAGCGGGTACAGCATGGACGGCGGTATCCAGGTTGAAGAGGTCAGGGATCGGAGGCAGCTCGACGCCTTCCTGAAGCTGCCATGGGCTGTGTACAAAGGCGATCCGCTATGGGTCCCCCCTCTCCTGATGGAGAGGAGGGCCTTTGTGGACCCCAAGAAGAATCCGTTCTTCCAGCACGCCGATGTGGCCCTCTTCCTGGCCAGAGACCATCGAGGACCCGTGGCCCGCGTAGCCGCCATCGTGAACCACAATCACAACTCCTTCCACAACGAGCGGGTTGGATTCTTCGGGCTCTTCGAGAGCCTTGAGCATTACGACGCTGCAGAGGCCGTGCTGGAGAGGGCTGCGTCCTGGCTCAGGGATCGAGGCATGGAGGTCATGAGGGGACCCGCCAGCTTCTCCACCAACGAGGAAGTGGGTCTCCTGGTGGAGGGCTTCGAAGAAAGCCCCATGATCCTGATGCCTTACAATCCCAGGTATTATTCGGAGTTCATGGAAAGATACGGCCTGTCCAAGGCAAGGGACCTATACGCCTACATCAGGACCGCGGAGGATATGCCGGAGCGCCTGTACCGAATAGTGGAAAGGGCCAAGGAGAGGGGTAAGTTCCAGCTCCGCAAGCTGAATCTCAAGGACCTGAAAGGCGAGATCTTGCGCTTCAAGGAGGTCTACAACGCCGCTTGGGAGAAGAACTGGGGCTTCATCCCGATGACCGAGGCCGAGATCGACCACATGGCCTCGGAGCTCAAGAAGATCATCGATCCTGACCTGGTCTTCTTCGCCGAGGTGGACGGACGTATCGTCGGGTTCTCCCTCACTCTTCCCGACATAAACCAGGCCCTCAAGAGGATCAATGGCCGCTTGTTCCCGTTTGGCCTGTTGAAGCTCCTGTATTACTCCAGGAAGATAGACCAGGTGCGTGTCTTGATCCTCGGCGTCACTGAGGGATATCGCAAGGCCGGGATCGACGCCGCACTCTACCTGGAGACCTTCAAGGAGGGGATCCGGAAGGGGATGAAAAGGGGGGAGTTCTCTTGGATACTCGAGGACAACAAGGCCATGATCGGCCCCCTCGAGGCAATCGGCGCAAGACGTTACAAGACCTACCGCATATACGACCTCACCCTATGACGCCTCCCTTTCCCGTGAACCGAAACCCTGGCAGTCGGGCGGGCCGCTTTCATCACGAAGATGGGGTGGCGTGGCCACGCTGATAAGATCCCACCGGGGCGCCAGACGGTTATCCACGAGCTCCCTTATGGCGCTGGCGACCCACCAAGAGACCAGGGCTAGGATGACCCCGGCGATGACGTCCACCACGTAATGATATCGCAAGTAGACCGTGCTGAACGTCAGGCTCCCCACCACTATCAAGAAAGGCACGAAGGCAATGGCGCCCAGCCACCTCGAGAAGTACAGGACCAGAAGGCTCACCCCTACGTGACCGCTGGGGAAGGCGTCTCTCTGGATGAGCTCCAGGCGATCAAGGGTGCTCCTCAGCCAACTCGTCAGCCAAATCCCCCTCATCTCCTGTTGTTGGAGGGAGGCCAGCTCGAAACGTGGACCCAGGGCAGGGAATGCCATATACCCTAGGTACGACAGGTAGAAGGCGGTCACCACCGCCACGAGGGCCACATGAAAGCCATGGTAATCCCGCCTCTTCCAAAGGATCGCCCCGAGGACTATGGGCAGAAAATAGAAGGTGCTGTACACGACCTGGAGGTACTCCGTGAGCCACGGATGCATCCATTGCTCCAACCATACCGTGGGATGCACACCGCCGCAAAGGTACCAATCCCACTGCGCCAGCAGGGGGTCCAGGTCCGTGGGATTGATGGGGTGGACCAGGTAGTGAAGCTCCCGAAACGCCAAGGGGATGCTGAGGACATGGTACCAGTTTCGAGCCTGAACCCACGGGGTTCGGGGGCACTTGCGCGCCTTCCAGATCAGGCCGAGGATACCTCCCGCCCAGGCAAGGTGGACGATGGGATAGATCCAGGCATGCTCAACCCGCTCATGGAAGAGCAGGGCGAGCAATGCCACGCACCCGAGATAGCCAAGGGTCACCGCGTCGTCGGACCTGACCCCCATCGCCCTCTCACCTGAAGGAAGGGGAAAGATTCCTCGATTTTCCATGGAGGAATGCACCTGCTTCACCACCCTTTCCCTAGCTTCACGTGCACAGGTGTCACCCCTGCGACCAGACCCAAACGGTCCCGTGCGCTGCCCAGGTTGACGGAGATCTCCACAAACCCCGAACTCCCCACCAGCGCTAGGACCTCCCCCTCCCCCACCTGGGAATAGGTACGGCTAAGTCCCCCTACCTTGAAGCTACCCACCCAGATCTCAACATCTTGGCCTTGGACCAGGCGTTCCAGTTCATCACCCCCAATGTTGGTTATCCCGTTGCCGAAACGGTCCACATAGACAACCTGACCTCTGACTTCCTCCCCCCCCCCGACAGGGGCAGCGCGCGCCAGCGCGACCCAGGCCCCCACCAGACCCCCCCGGCGGCGCCCATCCCCCCCACCGGCC
>CAZOXN010000046.1:0-10405 GCA_964583655.1 uncultured Desulfarculaceae bacterium
TCTTCATGGGCCTGGATGTGGAGCGCCAGGAGGAGCAGATGGCCCTTTTCGCCGGCTTGGGAAAGGATTTGCCGGTTCCGGAAGAGCTCATGGCCGCGGGCGGGATGGCCGGCCAGGACAAGAGCGTCTTCATGGACGTGTACGGCGGGATGGCGCGGTTTCACATGGCCAGGTACGGGACGACCCAGCGACAGTTGGCGGTCATATCCGCCAAGAATCACTTCCATTCCTCCATGAACCCCTATGCCCAATACCAGAAGGAGATGAGCGTGGAGGAGGTCCTGGCCGGCCGGATGGTCTCCTATCCGCTCACGGTGCCCATGTGCGCGCCCGTTGGGGACGGGGCCGCGGCAGCCATAGTGTGCTCGGAGGAATTCCTGAAAAGGCTACGGTCGGTCCGGCCCGTGAAGGTCCGGGCGTCGGTCCTGGGCTCCGGATCCGACAGGACCCCCGAGGAGGAAACCCAGGACATCACCTTCCGGCTCTCCGCCAAGGCTTACGAGATGGCCGGCCTCGGGCCTGAGGACGTGGATGTGGCCGAGGTGCACGATGCCACGGCCTTCGGGGAGCTTCACCTGTACGAGGCGCTGCGCTTCTGTCCCCTGGGCCAGGGGGGCCCCTTCGCCGAATCCGGTGCCACGAGGCTCGGGGGCAAACTGCCCGTCAACACCTCGGGCGGGCTGGAATCCCGGGGCCATCCCATCGGCGCCTCCGGACTGGGTCAGATCCACGAACTGGTCACTCAGCTTCGCGGGGAGGCGGGCCGAAGACAGGTGCCAGGGGCGAGGATCGCCCTGGCCGAAAACGGCGGCGGGGTCATCGGGTACGAGGAAGCGGCCGAGGCGATCCACATCCTGGAGAAGGTCTGAGGCACCGATGCACCATCTGATCGACCCCGGAATGGTCGACGGTATGCAGTACCTTCAAAAGGTCACAAGATACCTGGAGCCTCCGAGACTCGATCCTGGATCGACCGGGGTGACGACTCTTTACGAACTCATCAAGGTTTGCATTCACGCAGCTTCGCGGCCGCTCCTCCTCGGCCGGCACGAAGATCTTGCTGTCACGTTGCAGGCTCGGTGGATCCTGAGGTTTCTGTCAGGCCTTTCCCTGTAAGACTCGTCGTGCCAGGGATGCCGTTTGCCGTCTTCCTCGTTGGCTGGAATTCCGGGGCTCCGAGACGTCCAGTGGGCTCAGAAGGCGATCCTCTCGATCTTGGCCATGGCGACGAGCCCCTCTATGTAGGCCTTCACACCGTCCTCTCCCTTCTTCCTCTTGAGGAACTCACCCAGCTTGGCCTCCACCTCTTCGTAGGCGAGCTTCCTGGGGGGACGCCTGTCCTCGACTTTGATCAAGTGATACCCGAACCTGGTCTCCACCACCTGGCTCACCTTGCCCTTCTCCAGTGCGAAGGCCGCCTTCTCGAAATCGGGATCCATCTGTCCCTTGCCGAAATAGCCCAGGTCCCCACCGTTGGGGGCGCTCCCGTCCTGCGATACCTCCTTGGCCACTGCCTCGAAGGCCTCCCCCTTCTTGATCCTCTCCGCGGCCTTCTGGATCGCCTGGAGGGCCTCCTTCTTCTTGTCGTCGGCGGCCTTTTCAGCCAACCGTATGAGGATATGACGGGCCCTGACCTGCTCCGGGACGTTGAAGACATCTGGGTTCGATTCGTAGAACTCCTTGGTCTCCTTGGGGTCAAGGCTGACCTTGTCCAGTACCTCTTTCTGGAGGAGACGCTGAATCTTCAAGCCTCGAAGGACATCGGCCCGGTACTCCTCAGGTGACAACCCGTGGAGCTTCAAGGCCTCCTTCATGGCCTCCTCGCCGCCCATCTTGTCCCGGACCTGCTGGATCTGTTTCTCGACATCCTCCTGATTGGCCTGAATCTTCATCTCGTCAGCCTTCTGGACCAGGACCTCCACAGCGATGAGCCGCTGGAGGACATCTTGCTTCATGGCCTCGCGCTCTTTGGGGTCCTTGACCCCTTCCGGTGCCCCCCGCTCCATCTCCAACTGCCTCCAGAGCCTGTTGTACTCCTGGGCCTTGATCTCCTTGCCGTTCACCTTGGCTACTACCGGGGGGACCTTGGTCGCCGGCGCGCCCCCCTTTTCCTGCCCCAGGGCCACCGAGAACGCACCGGACAGAGTCCAGCTGCACAAGGCCATCACACACAACACCCTCTTCATGGCGATCTCCTCTCGGGCTGCCGCTGGGGATCTGAGAACGCCCTCCCCTCGGCGCCTTTCATTCCTCCACCTTCGCATACGCCTGGTTTATTACCACCGCTCGATCCGTGCGCACCTGAATCAGGTAGCGCCCGTCCCTCTCCTTCCATCCCTCGGTGATGAGCGTCTCGCCGGGAAAGACCACGTTGGCGAACCGGGCCTTGAACTCCTTGAACCTGGTGACATCCCCCCCACATATGCCGTGCAGGATAGCCCTGCCCGCATACCCGTAGGTGCACAGCCCGTGGAGGATCGGCTTTTCGAAGCCGGCCAGCTTCGCGAAGTTGGGGTCGATGTGGAGCGGGTTGATGTCCCCGTTGAGTCGATAGAGGGCTGCCTGGTTCTCCGGGATCTTGTAGGATACCCGAAGGTCCGGTTCCACACCCTGCGGCGGGTTGAGCGGCTCTGCCGCCGGGCCCGGGTCCCCGCCGAACCCCCCCTCACCCCTGTAGAACAGGGTGATCTCGCTGGCACACACAGGCTCCCCAGCCTCGGAGGAAGTCTCGAAGCGGAACACCAGGAGGGCGCCTTTGCCCTTGTCGTATATGTTCTTGACCTGAGCCACCGTGGAGAGCTTCCCTTTGGAAGGGATCGGCTGATAGAGCTGGATGAACTGCTCCCCATGAAGGATCCGGGTGAAATCCAGCTTCATCTGGAGGATCAGCTCGCCGAAAGGCCTGAAAGAGGGGACGACCGCGAAGGTCGGAAGTACCTTGAACCCGCCCTGGGCGTTCTCGTACAGGAAAGGGAGCTCTTCTATCTGCGCCCCCACGCCCAGCGCGTAAAGGACCGCGTCCTTCCAGTTCATCTCATAGGGCTTGGGCTCCGTCTTCTTCCCGATCACGCTCAGATCCAACATGGTCTCTCTCCTTTAGCAGCTTTCGTTGAGATTGACGGACCGGCCGCGCCGGTCCTCAGAGCAGGACATCTTCACCAAAGGACCGCCACTCCAACCTTCCCTCTCATCCTATCTCCCCTCTCCACCCCTTGCCAGGCCGCTTGTGTATGCTAACAATAGTCCGGTCCTTTGACAACACCTTCCGCCCGCCCCCTTCTTGGATGGTCTCTATGAGTTCCAACATCTCCTGACAACGCTCCTTGAGCGATTGGATGGTCTCCGAGGCAGAGGCCTTCTTGAAACGGCCTTTCTTGCCGCGAGGCGTTATCACCAACCCGGAGCCGCGCTCAGTACCCAGTTGCAGGTACCCCCTTTCAAGGATCCGGACGAATTGATCTGCGATTTGTTCGGGGGAGTACGGGACCTTGGGGTGAAACCACTTGTAGAGCCAGTTGCACATCCCCACGATGGCATAGCCGAGGAGGCGCGGATCGACCTCCTGGATGGCCCCCTCGGCGATCCCATCCTGGATGATCCGTTGTATGATCCCGTCGTACTCCTTCTTTTTCTCCTTCACCATTCGGTAGTACCTCTCTGGGAGCTGGTTCTCCTCCGTGAAGAAGACGAAGAAGAGGGAGACGTTCTTGATGATGATGTTGACGAGGTGGTTCCTGATGATCATCCTCAACTTCTCTATCGCCGGGAGGTCCATGCCCGAGATCCTGTACGTCTCCTCGAAGATGCTGCTCAGGGCCTGGGTGTAGATGATGAATAGCAATTCCTCCTTGCTCTCCACGTAGTGGTACAGGGCAGCCTTGCTGATGCCCAATTCCTGTGCCAGGTCATCCAGACTCGTGGCCCGGTACCCCTTCTTGTGGAAGAGCTCCACCGCAGTGTCGATGATCTTCTGCCTCCTCACACTCCTGTCCAATTGCCTGAAAGACCTCATCGCCATGATGATTTCCCCCCGATATCCGTCACTCTTGGGGACAGCTGTTTGTCCGCGCGGGTCTGAAAACCGGCCCTACAAGGCCACCGATTGGTCACTACGGAAGCACGGAAGCGTAGGGACATGGCCTGGCCCCCCAGCGATTGAGGTATCACGCCACCCGCGACTTTGGGCTTGACAAACCGCCAGAAACCCCTCTATACTACCACTCAGTCAGTTTTTCTTAACGTATAGTAACATTATCTCTTTCCCCTCGCCTAGTCAACCCTCGAGGCGACGGTTTCTCGTTTCTCGGGTCAGGTCGGGGGGGTTCTGCAGGAGGGCAGGTTAATGCAAGAGAGGGTCTGGGACTCTGCTGTAGGGATTGGTGATGCCACAGATTGGGACAAGTACCTTCAAGCCTATTACGAGAAGCCGAGGAGCGCCAAGACCTGGTCCGGTTACAGCGTCAAGGAGATATACACGCCCGATGACATGGAGGGGAGGGATTACCAGAGGGATGTCGGGGATGCGGGGAGGTATCCCTTCACCCGAGGGATCCACCCCAACATGTTCAGGGGACGCTATTGGACAAGGCGCGAGGTGATAGGCATGGGGTCTCCGGCAGACACCCACGAGCGCGTCAAGGTCCTCACCGATCACGGCGGCTCTGGCCTGAACACCATCGCCGATATCACTTACGAGATGGGCCTGGACGCAGACCACCCGTGGGCGGTCAACGAGGTGGGGCTCACAGGGGTCAACATCTCCCACATCAAGGACATGGAGACCCTCATAGAAGGTGTCCCCCTGGACAAGGTGAGCTGGTCCTTGATAACCGCATCCACTGTGGCCTCGGTTACCATGGCGCAGTATGTGGCCGTGGCCCAGAAGAGGGGTTACGATATCGCCCAGTTGCGCGGCTCCATCCAGAACGACCCCATCCACTTCCGGTACTGCGGATTCCGGCCCGCCTGTCCATTGGACCTCTCCATCCGCCTGGGGTGTGACGTGATGGAGTTCTGCACAAGGCACATGCCCAAGTGGTACTACACCACCGTCAACATGTACGACCTCAGGGAGCAGGGGATCACGGCCCCCCAGGAGGTAGCCTTCGGCATGGGGATCGCCATGATCTACATCGACGAACTCATCCGGAGGGGACTCCACATAGATGAGTTCGCGCCACGGTTCACCTTCTATGTATCCTGTCACATAGACCTCTTCGAGGAGGTGGCCAAGATCCGGGCCGCCAGGAGGCTCTGGGCCAGGCTGATGAAGGAGAAGTACGGGGCCAAGGATCCCAGGTCCATGCAGTTCAGGTTCGCTGTCCACACCGCAGGCTGTTCCCTGGTCCCGCAGCAGCCTTTGAACAACATCGTGCGCATCTCTTACGAGGCCCTGGCTGCAGTCCTCGCCGGAGTTCAGTCCCTCCACTGCTGCTCTTACGACGAGCCCATCTGTCTGCCCACCGAGAAGGGACACCTTCAGGCCCTGCGCACGCAGCAGATCCTTGCCTACGAGACAGGGGTGTGCAACGTGGCAGACCCCCTGGGCGGGTCCTACTATGTGGAAAACCTCACCGACATGATCGAGGAGGACGTCCTCAGGATCATGAAACAGGTCGAAGAGGTCGGAGGGATGGAGGAGGCCATCAGGACCGAATGGTTGGACCGGGAGTTCGAGAAGGCGGCCTTGCGCTACCAGAAGGACCTGGACGAGGGGAACAGGCTGGTGGTAGGGGTCAACATCTTCACCAGCGAGCCGGAGACCCATACCCCTCTGGGGGTCCAAAGGATCCCATCGGAGTCGGCCTTGAGGCAGATCGAGGAGACCAGGGAGCTGAAGAGGATGCGCGATCAACAGACCCTGGAAGAGAGGATCAAGAGGTTGAGGGAAGATGCCCAGGAGGGCAGAAATGTCATCCCGGCCATGATCGAGGCGACCAAGGCCTATGCCACCACAGGAGAACTCATGGGGACGGTGCGGGAGGCCATGGGCCATCCGTATGACCCCATGGGGATCATCGAGTCCCCTTTCTGATCAAGGCGCCAGTCGCTTTACCCGTTGGACTATCTTCCCTTGAGTGAGGGAGTGAACCTTCCGATGACGGCGAGGGGCTGACCATGCAAACGAGCTTGCTGGGATATGGGGTTTATGTTCCGCGGATGCGGATCAAGACGGATGAGATCGCCGCTGCCTGGGGCGGATCCAAGGGCACGGAGAAGGCCGTGACCAACATGGACGAGGATGCCGTCACCATGGCCGTGGAGTCAGCGCGAAGCGCCCTCGCCCACTCAGGGCTCACGGGCAGCGAGATAGAGGCCATATACCTGGGGACTAGTTCCTCTCCGTACACGGAGCAGACCATCACCACCATCCTGGCTGAGGTATTGGGGACGCCTCCAGGTGTCTTTCTGGCGGACTTCACAGGGTCCACACGAAGCGCCGTCGCAGCGCTCTTGGCGTGCTCGGACGGCATTGAGAGCGGACGCTTCGAGCGGGCCCTCGTCATAGGAACCGACGATCGCCCTGCAGCCCCGGGGAGCGCCATGGAGGCGAGCTTCGGGGCCGGGGCTGCGGCCTTGGTCCTGGGAAGGGGAGAAGGCCTGGCCTTGATGGGCGAGGCGGTCTCGTTCTCCAAGCACTTCGTGGACCGGTGGCGTGCCTCGGACGACGAGTACGTGCGAGACTTCGACCCCCGTTTCACCAGGCAATACGGGTACCTGGGACGTTGTACCGAGGCAGTGCGCGCGCTGTGCGGGAAGACGGGCATGGCGGTGGATGGGTTCGACCATGTGGTCCTGCAGCACCCGGATCCCAGGGGCTTGAGGGAGCTCGCCGCTGCCATACGGGTGCCCAAGGAAAAGCTTGCAGCATCCCAAGGCATCTTTCCCGCCTTCGGGGACCTAGGCTCCGCAGCACTTTTCATGGGGCTCGCCTCCGCCTTGACCGCGGCCAAGGAGGGGCAGAGTGTCCTGGCGGTCTCTTACGGGGCAGGGGTGAGCGACGCCTTTTCCATGACAGTGGGGAGGAGAAACGGGAGGGAGCCCACCCCGTCCGTGGCCAAACTCCAGCAGGAGAAGAGGAACATATCCTACCTGGACTATCTCAAGCTGAAGAGGATCCTCACTACCGGCGAGCCGCCCTTCCCCATGGCCGTCCCGCCGCCTTCGCCGACCTTCATGAGGGGCACAGGGGAGCTCCTCCGTTTGGAGGCGGCGAGGTGCACTGGGTGTGGTTTCTTGAACTATCCCCCCTCCATGAGGACCATCTGTGTCAGGTGCGGGAGCACGGCCCTGGAGAAGGCGGTCCTGTCCCGCAGAGGGAGAATCCACACCTTCTGCGTGAACTACTACATGCCCCCAGGCTTCGAGATCCCCTTGGCCAACATCCTGGTGGACCTCGA
Organism: uncultured Desulfarculaceae bacterium; assembly: GCA_964583655.1. Lineage (GTDB taxonomy): Bacteria > Desulfobacterota > Desulfocorpusculales > Desulfocorpusculum > Desulfocorpusculum > CAZOXN01. Next base: position 7,401 of record CAZOXN010000046.1, read on the forward strand.
TTCAGGCGGGAAATACATGGGGATGGGCACAGAGCTCACACCGGATGAACTCCGAGTGGGTATGGAGGTGGAATTGGTCCTCAGAAGGATCACCAAAGAGAGGGGCGTGTCGGTCTACGGTTACAAGGTCAGGCCCATTCGATGAGGGGTGAAGAGCCATGGGATGGAACAGGGTAGCGGTCGTGGGGGTGGGGATGATCAAGTTCGGGGAGCTCTTCGAGAAGAGCTACGAGGCCCTTCTCCAGGAGGCCTACCTCGCTGCCATAGGGAGCGTGGACAAGGGATTCGACCCCAGGGAGATCCAGGCAGGATGGCTGGGGACCTGCCTGGGCTCAGCCATGGGGCTCGAGATCCCTGGGGGGGCCTCTCTGGCAGCCACGGTGGGGCTCGTGGAGATACCGGTCACCAGGGTGGAAAACGGCTGCCCCACGGGTAGCGATACCTTTCGCAACGCCTGTCTCGGGGTGGCCTCAGGGGTCTACGACGTGGCCCTGGCCATCGGCGTCGAGAAGATGCGGGACAAGCCCACCGAGGAGAGCCTGCTCAGCATAGCCGCTCAAGGTCACCCGGTCCTCTCCAGGGGTGGCATAGCGCCCTCGCTCTTCGCCCCCCAGGCCACCCGCCACATGCACGAGTTCGGCACCACCAAGGAACAGATGGCCTTGGTGGCGGTGAAGAACCACCACAACGGGTGTCTCGACCCGTATGCCCATTTCCAGACCGAGATCACTGTGGAGCAGGTCTTGAGCTCACCGCCTGTCTCATACCCCCTCCAGCTCCTGGATTGTTGCCCTCAGACGGACGGGGCCGCTGCGGCCATACTGTGCAGGGCGGACCTGGCGGACCGCTACACGTACAGGCCCGTGTATGTGGCCGGCTTCGGCATGGGGAGCGACTACCTCTATCTCACGGAAAAGGAACGCGCAACAGAGTTTGCTGCCACGCGACGGGCGGCCAAACAGGCCTACGCCATGGCTGGGATCTCCCCTGAGGAGATAGATGTCGCCGAGGTCCACGACTGCTTCACCATCACGGAGATCCTCAACTACGAGGACCTGGGGTTCTGCGAAAAGGGAAGAGGCGGCCGTTTCATCGAGGAGGGGAAGAGCCAGTTGAGCGAGCTCGGGGGGACCCTCCCGGTAAACCCCAGCGGGGGCCTCCTGGCCAAAGGGCATCCCTTGGCCGCAACCGGGCTGGCCCAGATAGCAGAGCTCTACTGGCACCTGAGGGAAGATGACTCGGCATCCAACAGACAGGCCCGGCTGAGAAAGGGGTATGCGCTTCAGCACAATGTGGGGGGCTTTGGGATCGCGACGTCGGTGGTCACCATCCTGACCAATCGCGCCCAGTGACCCGATGGGGGCCCATGGCCTCACCAGGCTCAGGGCAGGGACTCCACGGACCGCCGACCGGCGACAAGAGGCCCCTTCGGTTGCGGCCCGGGGCCGCTCTAGGATGGATAGTCACAAGGGCCTTTCGGAGAGTGCCATGGCTGAGAAGAAGATAAAGGTCGTGATGTCCAAGGTCGGCCTGGACGGGCACGATCGAGGCGCAAAGGTGGTGGCCTCGCTGCTCAAAGAGGCGGGAATGGAGGTCGTGTATCTGGGGATGTACCAGATGCCCGAGGACATCGTCCGTGCGGCCATCGACGAGGACGCAGATGTCATAGGGGTGAGCTTTCTTTCGGGCGAGCACCTCACCTTCACCCCCAAATTGGTGGAAGAGATAAGGAACAAGGGACTGGAAGATGTCCTCTTCATAGCAGGCGGCGTGATACCTCCCGAGGACATCCCGCTCCTGAAGGAGATGGGGGTGAACGAGGTCTTCGTGGCAGGGACACTGACCAAGCCCATCGTGGATTACATCCGAGCCAACGTAAGGAAGTAGAACATGTTGCCCATTGCCCCGGAGGAGGCCGCCAGGAGGGTCCTCGAGGGGGACCGACGCATCTGCGCCAAGCTCATAACGCTGCTCGAGGAAGGCCACCAAGTGGCCAAGGAGGTGATGAAGCTGCTATACCCACGTACAGGGAGGGCAGTGACAGTAGGTGTGACAGGGGGAACCGGGTCAGGCAAGAGCACCTTGGTGGATCTACTCATCCAGGCGTTCCGGGAGAGGGGCCAAAAGGTCGGGGCGGTCCTGGTGGACCCCAGCAGTCCGTTCTCCGGCGGGGCGTTCTTGGGCGATCGACTGAGGATGCAGAGACACAGCAGGGACGAAGGGGTCTACATCCGCAGCATGGCATCCAGGGGGTACTTGGGGGGATTGGCCAGGACCACCTCCGAGACGATCCGGGTCATGGAGGCCATGGGCATGGACGTGGTCCTGATCGAGACCATCGGGGCAGGTCAGGACGAGGTGGACGTGATCCAGGTGGCCCAGACATGTATCCTCGTGATGGCCCCCAGCAGCGGAGACGAGATCCAGGCCCTCAAGGCCGGGCTCATGGAGATCGGCCATATATTCGTCATCAACAAGTCTGATCTGGACGGTGCATTGCAGGCCCTGAGGGCCGTGGAGGCGGCCTTGTCCCTCAAGGTCTTCCCCGAGGGGGCATGGAGGCCGAGGGTCCTCTCAACTGTGGCCACGGAGGGCAAGGGCATAGAAGAGCTGGTAGAGGCGATCTTGGGGCATCGTGATCACCTCCAGCGGGGCGAGGGCATGAACCAGGCGCGGTCCCAGCGTGTCGAACACGAGCTCGGGATGATCTTCAGGGACGAGCTCGAGAGGGTGGTGTTCAGGGGGCTCAAGGGGACGGGGATAAAAAAGAGATACATACAGGAGATCCTGGACGGCAAGACAGATCCATATTCGGTGATCGAGGAGATACTGTCGATCTTCCTCAGGAAGAGACCAGCCCCTTGGGGGTGACGAATGATCCTGACCCCCGCGGGAGAAGGTCCGTTCAGGTACCCGCCCAGCTCGCGGATTCGGGGGTGACATGGAAGAGAAAGGCACTTTCGTGAACCTGTCAGGCTTCCCCATCTCGGCCGTGTACGGTCCTG
>CAZOXN010000047.1:0-10398 GCA_964583655.1 uncultured Desulfarculaceae bacterium
CGAACCTGGATAGCGGGATCCAAAGTCCCGAGTCCTGCCGTTGGACGACCCGTCTCCTGGATAGGGGATTCCGTCAAGGACTGCGACATGTTAGCACGACCGGCCAGACCCTCGCAAGGCGTTTCGGCCCAAAGGTCTTGACGATCGGCTGACAATATGGTATCCGATTTGCCTGTCCTTTGGCCCTCTTGGGTCGGGGCGAAAGGGGAGGGTATTGAGGTTAGGCGCCCCCCAGGACCGGAAATGGTGGGCACTGCTGGGGATCATCAGCACCATGGGGATCGCCATGGCCATCTCCCTCTCCATCGGTGTCCTGGGTGGTTACTGGCTGGACAGACAGGCCGGGACGAAGGTCTTTTTCTGGGTCGGGTTGGTAGTGGGCATATTGGCGGCGTATCGGACCTTGTGGGTCTTCTATGTCAAATACCTGAGGGAAGACAAGCCCAAGGAGTGAGGGATCCTGGACAAGCCAGCTCTCATCAGGCGCCTCGAGCGCCGCAACTTCTGGATACTCGGCGCCATGCTGGCGATGAGCGCCTTGCTGTCCAAGCCTGGTTTCACAGCGGGACTGGCCGTGGGTGGCGGCCTGAGCATCCTGGGCTTTTACAGCCTCCACGGCCTCATCAGGAGGACCCTGACCCTCCCAGCCCACAAGGCGCGACTAAAGGTCGTGGCATATCATTACATCCGGCTGACCGTGCTTTTTGGGATACTGGCCTTGATCCTTTCCCAACGGATAGTGGATCCGGTGGGCATGCTCACGGGGCTATCTGTGGTGGTCCTGAACCTGCTCTTGGCCACAGCGGTGGACCTGCGAAAGATCAGACTGGAGGTCTAAGGCGTCATGAAGGAACCGATCCTGCTCTACCACCTTTTCGGGCTCCACATCCAGCATCACCTCTTCTTCACTTGGCTCTTGATGCTTTGTCTGCTGATACTGGGTATGGCCGTACAGCCACGGCTCAAGATGATCCCTGGCAAGTTCCAGGTGGTGCTCGAGGCCGCGGTGGGAGGCATCTATGATTTCTTCCACGATGTCCTGGGGGAAGAGACCAGACGCTTCTTTCCTCTCATCGCAACCCTCTTCATCTACATCCTCCTCTCCAACATCATGTCCTTGGTCCCACTCTTCGACTCGCCGACCAATATGCTCAACACCACGCTCTCCATGGCCATCTTGGTCTTCCTCTATTACAACTACGTGGGCATTCAAAAACACGGAGTCTCGTACATCAAGCACTTTCTGGGCCCCATCGCCTGGCTCGCACCACTCTTCTTCCTGGTGGAACTCATCTCTCACTTCAGCAGGATGCTCTCTCTTTCTTTCCGACTCTTCGGTAACATTCGCGGCAAGGATATACTCCTTGGGGTCTTGTTCTTCCTGGTGGTCCTGAGTAAAGGCTTTCTCTTCCTTGTCCCCCTTCCGATCTTCGTACTGGGCCTGTTCGTATCCCTTATCCAGGCCCTGATCTTCGCGCTGCTCACTTCCATGTACCTGGCGGGTGCGGTGGCGGAGGAGCACTGAGGCGGAGGGATCGGGGGTCAACATAAATCGAGGCGTCGACGCCTGAAATAATGGTAGCGGAGAAAAGGAGAAACGATCGATGAAGAAGACGATTTTCACGATGGGTTTTGCTGCATTGACTCTCCTCTTTCTGGGGACCGGGGTCGCCTTGGCGGCTGAGGAAGCAGCGGGCGGCACCAACTGGGTGAAGGTAGCCGTGATGATCGGGGCAGGCTTGGGCATCGGCATCGCTGCCCATGGAACTGGTCAGGGTATGGGCAACGCCATCAGCGCGGCCTGCGAGGGCACGGCCCGCAACCCGGAGGCCTCTGGCAAGCTGACCACCACCATGCTCATCGGCCTCGCCTTGATCGAGTCGTTGTGTATCTACGCCTTGGTCATCGCCCTGATCATGCTCTTCGTGGTCTGAGGCGCATTCGGCCTGAGGAGGACAAGAGGGGGACCGGAGACCGTCCCCCTCTTTTTTTCGGTCCGACTTTGCCAGACGATCAGAGGCGCTTCTGCCGCGCCAAGCTCGAGGCCTAGGATGACAAGACCTTCCTCAGGAACCGACCTGTGGCCGAGTCCTCGGCCGCTGCAACCTCCTCGGGCGTCCCGCAGGCCACAACGCGCCCCCCGTCGTCCCCTCCCCCTGGCCCCAGGTCGATGACCCAGTCCGCGGCCTTGATCACCTCCATGTTGTGCTCGATCACCACCACGGTGTTTCCGGCTTCGATCAGCCGGTGAAGGACCTCCAGGAGTCGTCGCACGTCATCGAAGTGGAGGCCAGTGGTGGGTTCGTCCAGGGTGAACAAGGTGCGACCCGTCTGGGGCCGGCTGAGCTCCTTGGCGAGCTTTATCCTCTGGGCCTCCCCTCCGGAGAGGGTGGTGCTGGCCTGGCCGAGCCTCAGGTACCCGAGGCCCACTCCATGGAGCGTCTGAAGGGGCGCACAGATGGCCGGGACGTTCTCGAAGAACCTCAAGGCCTCGCTGACGGTGAGGTCAAGGACCTGGGCGATGTTGAGCCCCTTGTATGATATCTCGAGGGTGTCGGCATTGAAGCGCGCCCCCCTGCATGCCTCGCATGTGGCATACACATCCGGGAGAAAGTGCATCTCCACCCGGCGAACCCCTTCCCCCTTGCAGGCCTCGCAGCGCCCCCCCTTGGCGTTGAAGCTGAAACGACCGCTGCTGTATCCCCTTGCGCGCGACTCGGGCAGTTGGGAGAAGAGCTCCCGGATCCGGGCGAGGACACCGGTGTAGGTTGCCGGGTTGGAGCGTGGTGTCCTCCCTATGGGCGACTGGTCAACATCCACCACCTTGTCGATGGCCTCGATTCCCCTGATCTCCCGCGCCCTCGCTGGGCGAGAGCGCCCCTGGTGGAGCATGCCGTAGGCCGCCCTGTAAAGGGTGTCCAAGACCAGGGTGCTCTTCCCAGAGCCGGACACCCCTGTGACGCATGTAAGACAACCGAGGGGTATGCGCACATCGATCCCCTTGAGGTTGTGCTCCCTGGCCCCCAGGATCTCGATGCAGGGACCATGCCCAAGCCAGCGCCGCGCTGGCACCGGTATGCGAACCCGGCCGCAGAGGTACGCGCCCGTGAGGGACTCGCCGCACTTCAGGAGCCCCTCGGGAGGACCGGCATAGATCACTCTCCCCCCGCGTTCCCCTGCCCCTGGGCCCATGTCGACCACGAAGTCCGAGGCCATGATGGTCTCGGTGTCGTGCTCCACCACCACGACGCTGTTTCCCGCGTCCCGTATCCCCCGAAGGGCCTCCAGGAGACGCGCTTGGTCCCTGGGATGCAACCCAATGCTCGGCTCATCCAGGACGTAGAGGACACCCACCAGGGTCGATCCCATCTGGGTCGCCAGGCGAATCCGCTGCCCCTCCCCACCAGAGAGACTCTGGGAGGTCCGATCCAGGGACAGATATCCAAGGCCCAGCCGCTCCAAGAGGCCCAAACGCCTCTGCACCTCACCGAGGATCTCGCGGGACACCTCCTGATCAACCCCGCTGAGCTGCAACGAACCGAGCCGCCCCCTCAGCGCCGTAATGGACAGGGAACAGAGTTCCCCTATGGTCGCCCCCCCTACGCGCACTGCGAGGGCCTCGGGCCTCAGCCTGGCCCCGGAGCACGCCGTGCAGGGCCGCAGGGCCATGAACCTATGCAGGACGTTCCTGGTCGCTGCGTCCTTGGCACCCCTCCAGGCCCTCTCAAGCCACGGTATCACCCCATCGTAGGGTCTCGGCTCCACCACCAGGCGACGGTCCCGCTCCTTTCGGAAGGGGATCTCCTCGCCGCTGGACCCGTAGAGGATCACCCCCCTGGCGCCCTCCGGGAGCCTCTCGAAAGGGGTGTAGATGTCGAACCCGTAGTAGGCCGCCACGTCCTCGAGCTCCTGCATCAGTATCACGGGATGCCGGCGGGCCCAAGGGACAATGGCCCCTTCCCTGAGGCTCTTGCCAGGGTCCGGGACCACCAGATCAGGATCGAATGCCTCTTGGAATCCAAGGCCTTTGCAGACAGGGCAGGCGCCCTGCGGATCGTTGAAGGAGAAGAGCTTGGGGGTCAGGGCAGGCACTTGTTTGTTGCATGCCAAACATACGGGGCGCTCGCTCAAGAGGAGCCGGCCTCCGCCCTGTATCTCCACCATCACGACCCCGTCCGAGACCCGCAGGGCTGTCTCCAAGGTGTCTGCCAGGCGGGGAGATACCCCGGGCTTGAGCTCCAGGCGGTCCACCAAGGCGTCGATGTCGTGGGGAGACCCACGATCCAGCGAGATCTCCTCGCCAAGCTCCACGAGGCCCCCATCCACTCGCACCCTGAGGAAGCCCTGGCGGGCGAGATCCCGGAGCAATCGCCGGGTCCCTCCCCTTGCCCCCCTGGCCACCGGGGCATAGACCCAGATCCACGTCCCGTCGGGCAACGAGAGTATCCTCTCCTTCATCTCCTGCACGGACAGGGCCGCGATCTCCGAACCGCAACTGGGGCAGTGCGGCCTCCCCACCCTGGCGAAGAGCACTCGGAGCAGGTCGTAGATCTCAGTGGCCGTTCCCACGGTGGAGCGGGGGTTCTGTCCCAGGGACCTCTGATCCACGGCGATGGCAGGCGAGAGGCCGTCGATACCATCCACATCCGGCCTGTCCATCCGCCCGACGAACTGGCGGGCATAGGAGGAAAGGGACTCCACGTACCTCCTGTGACCCTCCGCATACAGGGTGTCGAACGCGAGGGAGGACTTCCCCGAGCCGCTGACGCCGGTTATGACCACCAACCGCTCCCTGGGGATGGACAAGGAGATGTCCTTCAGGTTGTGCTGGCGGGCCCCGTGTATGCGGATTTCTCTGGCGAACATGTCATCGATAAACGGAGGTGAAGAGATGATCCAATCCGTCGCTAGGGGCCGGTTGTCCAAAAGGGTTCGTGAAACCAGTCACCCCCCTGGACAACACAACCAACCACTGCCACTGACAACGGACCTCTAGCCCCTATGGTCCCCTCAAGGACCGAGGCCCTTTCTCCTCGCCAGTCTCGCCGCCAGGCAAATGGCCGCGACCATGCTCCCTTCGGACGCCTCACCCCTTCCAGCAAGATCGTAGGCAGTCCCGTGGTCCACGGAGGTCCGGATGATTGGCAGACCCAGGGTGATGTTGACGGCGTTGTCCCTGTCCAGGAGCTTCAACGGGATCAGCCCCTGGTCATGATACATGGCCACTACGGCGTCGAACCTCCCCTCCACTGCCATCCGGAACACGGCGTCGGGAGGAAATGGCCCCTCGGCCCGGATCCCCTCTTCCCGTGACCTCTCCACCGAGGGGCCTATGATATCCAGCTCCTCTGTCCCGAAGAGCCCCCCTTCGCCAGCATGCGGGTTCAGGCCTGCCACGGCCAGGCGGGGATCATTCACCCCGAACCATTCCTTCAGACTGCGGTGAGTGAGGCGAATCACCCTCAGGATCCCCCCCACGGAGAGGGTGGAGATGGCCTCGGCCAGGCCCACGTGGAGGGTCACCGGCACTACCCTCAGGTGCTCCCCGGCCAGCATCATGGCGAACTCCGTGGCCCCGGTCCAATCGGCCAGCATCTCCGTATGGCCTGGATAGTGCACACGGGCCCACCTCAGTCCCTCTTTGTTGATGGGACCAGTCACCACGGCATGGATCCTCTTTCCCATGGCCAGGTCCACCGCCCTCCTGATGAAATCCACCTGGGCCCTCCCGCATCTTGGATCCATTTCTCCCCAACGGATCCCGGAGAGGTCCTCCGAGGTGGAGGGCAAGACGATGATCTCCTGGCGGGGGGAATGTCCCGGCACGTCTTCCACGATGCGAATCGGTGGGGCACCAGAGCTGAGAGAGCGAGCCTCCTCCATGACCTGAGGATCGCCGATGACTAGGGGGACACACCGCTGCCATATGTCCTCGTGGGCGAGGGCCTTGACGATGACCTCCGGGCCTATCCCGGCAGGGTCCCCCATGGTTATCCCGAGGACAGGAGGCTTCACGCTCATAGTCGAATGTCTATGTAAGCCGACTGCTTCAGTGAATCCAGTTTCTTCTTCACCTCCTCCTGATAGGCGCTTTCCATCAGTCGATAACGGATCTCCTCCTTGACCTCCTCGAACGGTTTGGCCGACCCAGCCCCCTTCTCCATCACCCTCAAGAGGTGAAGGCCCACCGAGGTCTCGATGACCTGGCTCACCTCCCCCACATTGAGGCTGAAGGCGACCCTGTCGAGGTCCTCGAGAAGTTCACCTTCCTTGAAATAGCCGCAGTCCCCCCCCTGCTCCGGGTTTGGTCCCTGGGAGTATTGGCGGGCCAACTTGTCGAAACCCTCCCCCTTGAGGATTCTGGACCTGATCTCCTCCATGAGCTCCCTTTTCTCCTGCCTGTCTCGCGGCTTGTCGCCCCTTGTGAGCAGGACGATCTGCTGGATCCTGACAGTGCCAGGCCCTGCCTTATCCCCACGGTTCCTCTCGTAGTATTCCCTGCATTGCTGATCGCTCACGTGGATGTGAGACGCTATCTCTCGCTCGATCATCCTGTGGACCATGAGCTCCCTGCGGATCCTTTCCTTGAACCGGTCCACGGGGATCCTCTCCCTGGCCAGTTGCACGTAGAGCTGATCCTTGCTCAGCCCCCTCTGCCTCAGATACTGAGCGATGGCCGACTCCAGCTCCTCGTCCGAGACGCGGACCTTGCGCCTCTCGGCCTCTTGCTCCAGTAGCTTCTTCTCTATGAGCCGATCCAGGACCATGCGGCGGGTCTCGTGGAGGTGCCTCCCCACCTGATCCGCCGGCACCTGGGCCCGGATCTTCTGGGACACCTCGGATGCTGCCTCCTCGAGCTCAGACAGGAGGATCACCTCCTCGTTGACCCTCGCCACTATGCCATCCGCGCGCTGAGGCGAAGCCTTCCCGGCCGGTCCCTCGGGGCGACCCCCTGACCCCTTGAGCGTCAAGGCCTGCTGCTCGCGGTCCATCCGTTCCAAGGACTCCCTCGCCTGCTGGGCCTTCTTGGCCTTGGAAGAACATGACAGCATCAAAGACGCGATGGCCACCAACAGGATGAGATTGAAGACCCATTTCATGAGCCCACTCCTCTTCTCTCCACGACCGAGGCGAGACTCGGATCCAAGACCTCTATCTGCGCCCCTCTCCATTCGTCCTTCATCCACGCCTCGAAGGCGTTCGTTGCCTTATCCGCCAAGAGCCTCTCGTGAATCTCCCACCGGACCTCCGAGAACGTCACTTCCTCCGGTCCCTTCCTATCCTCCACCTTCAGGATGTGGAAGCCGTACACAGAGGGCACGATCTCGCTCACCTCCCCTTGGTCCAGGCCGAAGACCACCTCCTCGATCTCCGGTGGCACCTGACCTGGCCTAACGTATCCCAGGTCTCCACCACTGGAGGCCTCGGGGCCCATGGAGTGGGCCCTGGCCAGGCGGGAGAACTCCTCGCCCTTCTTGATGCGCCTCTGGAGATCGGTGGCCTCCTCCCATGTCCCCACAAGGATCTGCCGCACCCTGACCTCACGCGGCCGAACAAAGAGCTCCCGACGCTCTTTGAATCGGGCCACGACCTCTTGCTCCTCCACCTCTACACCCTGAAGTAAGAGCTCCATGAACCTCCGGATCATTAGACGATCCCTCACTACCTCGCGGCCACGAGGGGACTTTTGCTTGACCTTGCGGAGCTCTTGTTCCGAGCCCTGGTAATCCGCCAGCATCTGGCGCTCGGCCGCCTCCATCTCCTCCCGGGAGATCACTATCCCGCTTTGCTCCGCCTTCTTGATCAGTATGGCCTCCTCTATGGCCCTGGTCAGGACATGCCGCTTGATCTCCTCACAGTCCGGCTCTGAGCCCGCCCTGCACTCAGGCGCGTGTTCGGAGAGCATGGCGTTGAACTCCCTCTTGGAGATCAATGTATCACCCCATGCCCTCACCAGGGGCTCCTGCGCCGGAGGCTGCCCCTGGCACCCCTGCCACATCATGAGGGGGATGCCCAGTATGGTGAGAGAGCTCGCCCTTGTCCTCCTCCACAGCCTGAGGATGTCGTCGAGACGGGGCAACTTTCTCATCTCGCTCATTGAGATATGGTAACATCGTGAAAAAGGGCTTTCAATTTCTTCTTGGCCAGCTCGGGAAGGGGATCCAGGCCGTGGCCATCGACGGGGATCTCCACTGTGTCTTCGGCCAAGAAGCGAATCCCCGCCTCGGGCCTGGCTTGCACGACCTCGATGAGGCATCGGGGCGACACAGGGGTGGACGGGTGGAAACGGATCCTCAGCCTGCCGTCGACCAGTTCGAGATGACGGATGCCCAACGCGCGGAGGAATATCCGCAGGCCCACTAGGTGCAAAAGGTTTTCCCATTCTTCAGGGATCGGGCCGAAGCGGTCCGAGATCTCCTCCCTGAAGGAGCGAATCTCCTCGTCGCTCTCCATCTGGGAGAGACGCCTGTACAGCGCTAGGCGCTGATGGGCGTCGGGCAGGTAATCCTCCGGTATGTAAGCGTGGACAGGCAGGTGGATCTCGGGCTCTATCTCCGGGGGAAGTGGTTCGCCTTTGAGGTCGGCGATGGCCCTCCTCATGAGCTGCGTGTAGAGCTCAAAGCCGACCGCCTCTATGTGGCCGGACTGGGACGGTCCCAACAAGGTCCCTGCCCCGCGGATCTCCAAGTCCCTTGTGGCAATGCGGAACCCGGACCCCAGCTCGCAGAACTCCTGAAGGGTCTGGAGCCTCTTGCGGGCATCCTGACTGAGCTCCCCCTGCCCCGGCACCAACAAATAGGCATAGGCTTGATGACCGGAACGACCCACCCGACCCCTGATCTGATACATCTCTGCTAGGCCCAGGTTGTGGGCGTTGTTGATCAGGATGGTGTTGGCAGTGGGTATGTCCAGGCCCGCCTCGATGATGGTGGTGCACAGCAGCAGATCCACCTCTCCGTTGCGAAACCTCTCCATCACCCTGGCGAGTTCCCGCTCCGGCATCTGTCCGTGGGCAGTCCCGATCCTCAAGCCTGGAAGCCAATCTCGCAACGCCCGGCCCACTTCCTCTATGCCCTGGACCCTGTTGTGCACGAAAAAGACCTGCCCACCCCTGGAGAGCTCCCGGTCTATGGCCTCGCAGACGATCTCCCGATCGAATCGCGCCACCACGGTCCGGATGGCCAGCCGCTCGGGAGGAGGGGTCTCGATGATGCTCAGGTCCCTTATCCCCAGCATGGCCATGTGGAGGGTCCTAGGGATAGGGGTAGCGGTCAGGGTGAGCACATCCACCTCCTTTCTGAGCCTCTTGATATGTTCTTTGTGCGCCACCCCGAAACGATGCTCTTCGTCCAGGATCAAGAGACCCAGGCTCTTGAACTCCACATCCTTCTGCAGGAGCCGATGCGTGCCGATCAAGATGTCCACGGTCCCCTCCCGGCAACGCTTGAGGACCTCCCGCTGTTCCCTAGGCGGGCGGAATCTGCTCAAGACGTCGATGAATATGGGATAGCCTCGGAACCTCTCGTTGAAGGTGCGGTGATGCTGTTCAGCGAGGATGGTGGTGGGCACTAGGTAGGCCACCTGTTTGCCTTCCATCACTGCCACGAAGGCCGCGCGCATGGCCACCTCGGTCTTGCCGAATCCCACATCCCCACACACCAGCCTGTCCATGGGCCTTGGCAGGGCCATGTCCGCGATCACATCCGCCACTGCCCGCCGCTGATCAGGAGTCTCCTCATAAGGAAATGCCTCCTCGAACTCCCGATACAGCTCCTCGGGGACGGAGAAGGCATGCCCCTTGGCCACTTCCCTGGCCGCATATAGCTGGAGGAGTTCCCTTGCCATGCGATGGACTGCCTTGCGGACGCGGCCCTTGCGCTTCTCCCAGGCGCCACCTCCTAGACGATCGATCCTAGGCAGGAGCGCTTCGCTGCCCACATATCTGTGCACCGATCGAAGGCGATCCACCGGCACATAGAGCCGGTCTCCTCCCATGTACTCCAGGAAGAGAAAATCCCCTTTGATCCCGCCCACCCCCAGGTTCACAAGCCCGCGGTAGATCCCGATGCCGTGATCCACATGCACTACCAGGTCCCCTTCTTGGAGGTCCTCCAAATGGGTTATGGAGGGCAGTGGCCTGTGGGAGCGGCGAGGCCTCTGGAGCATTCGAGGCCCAAAGACCTCCTCCTCTGTGAGGAAGACCAACCCGAGGTCCAGACAGAGAAAACCTTGGGAGGCATCCCCCACCCGCACCCACACCCTGGGTTGCCATCCGGTGGCCTCCCACCCCTGATCCCGCAGCGCACATGGCAGACCCGATGCAGCCAAGAACTCCAGGATCCTCTCGGCCTGGCCGCGGGACTTCAGGGCCCAGTGAACCGTCAGGCCCTGATCCAG
>CAZOXN010000048.1:0-10370 GCA_964583655.1 uncultured Desulfarculaceae bacterium
GGTCTCACCCGAGAGGCTGGGGCGTGCCCAGGCGCTCCTGAAGGCAGGGGATTACGAGGGGGCTGAGGATGCCTTCTCAAGGGCCGTTGGAGAATTGGAGCCCTGGGATCCACAGCTCCCCATGGCCATTCTCGGCCTGGCCGAGGCCAAGGAGGGACTTGGTAAGGTGGAGGAGGCCATTGCCCTTTACAAGAGGCTGGAGCGCGAGTTCCCCGAGTATCGGCATAGGGCCGATGAAAGGATCAAGGCCATACGGCGCGCAGGAGCTGTTCCTCCTTGAGGACTTCCACGCAATCCCCTCTACGGGAGCGATGGCGATAAGGCAGGTGGAAGAGGAGGGTATCGAACGTGGAGACCAAGGGATGCTCGGAGCGAGGAGATAGGGGCCCAAGGGGCGGACTCACAAGGCATTGGAGGATGGACATGGCCCAGGGAGCAGTGGGGCCAGGGACCACCGTGCGTTTCAGTCGCACCTTTACCCGCCGGGACGTGGAGGTCTTCGGTCGCATAACTAGGGACTACAATCCGATTCACTACGAGCCACGGTTCGTGAAAAAGAAGGGGTTCCGTTCCCCCATCTGTCACGGGCTTCTGGTAGGCAGCATGATCTGCGAGCCGGGCGGGCAGTGGGCCTGGCTGGCCTCCGGGATGAGCTTTCGCTTCCTCAAACCGGTATACGTCAATGACACAATAACCTGCGAGATGACCATAACAGAGGTGGACGGCCGGGGAAAGGCCGTGGCCCGCGCCGAGTTCAGAAACCAAGAAGGGGAGATGGTGATGGAGGCACGGCTCACCGGGTTTCTTCCGTCGGAGGAGGAACGCCAAGTGTTGCGCACCATGATCCGCGAGGGAGACCCGACCAATCCCCTTGGGGGAGGCAGCTCGCGCCTAGGATGATGGATCGGGGTCGCGGACCCACCCCAGCAGGGCCTAGGTCACTCCACAAGAGCGCCTCCGTGGCAGTTCCCACACAGCAATTCCTTTCCGATATCCCCCCCTGGGTGCTGGAACTCCAGACCCTTGGCGCTCACAGTGCCTAGTTCCACCCCTGGGCCCTGGGCGATGATGACGTGGCATGAGTTGCACTCGTGGGTGATGACCCTGTTGTCCGCGCTCATGTGCTCACCGTCGTGACAGCGGATGCAGCCGGGCCAGATGGAATGTCCGATGTTGTCCGGGTAGACCTTCCAACTCGCCTTCATCTCAGGGAAGATGTTCTCGCGGAAGATCCTGCGGACCTCCGCGATGGCGGCCTCGATCTTGTCTCTCCCGGGATAGGCAGCGTACTCTGCCCTGAGTCTCTCCTCGATCTTGGCCGATCCTTCCTCCTCAGAGCCCAATGAGGCGCTTTTCACCAAGGCCTCGACGGCGTTCTTCTTTATGAAAGGGATAGAGGGGTCTATTCGACTGGCCAAGAGGGCGGAATTCACAGCCTTGGCCGGTGGGGTATAGATGTGGGTCGGACGATTGTGACAATCTATACAGTCCATGATCCGTATCTTCTCCGGAGCGATCTCCTCCGGCTTCAATCTTCCCTCTTTGCTCTCATAAACGGTGATCCGACCCTCCTGGTCCGTGACCCGCACCCATGGGATATCCTGCCTGGCCTTGTCTCTGGCGATGTACTCGACCTTGACGGACGGGATCATGTGCCAATGGATACCGCTGACAGGGCCATAAGCCGGATCCCCACCGCCCACCTTGAAGAGCATCCTGATGGTCCATGGGGTGTTTCTCTCGTCCGCCAGGAAATGGTTTCTGACCCTTTCAACGGATCCGGAGAACTTCTGGGGCCAGTGACACTGCTCGCACGTGTCCCTAGCGGGCCGCAGGTTGTCGATGGGAGTTGGTATAGGGCGGGAGTACTTGCTGACAATGGTTGAATAGATCTGATAGACACCAGAGATCTTGGACTTGACGAACCAACTCGCCCCTGGTCCCACGTGGCACTGGGTGCAAGCCACTCGCGCGTGAGGCGACTTTCGGTACAGGGTATACTCGGGCTTCATGACTGAGTGACACAACAGCCCACAGAACTGCACTGATTCGCTGAAGTGATAGGTCCGAAATACCCCGATGGCAGAGAAAAGAAGGAAGGTGAAGGAGACCACGATGACCGTAACGAAGGCGTTTCGGTGACGCGGTATGTTGAGGTCTATGCGCGGGAAACGGGGTGCCGGTCCTGGAAGGTCGCTGTGGCGGCGCCGATACTCCCTCCAGACCCCCATTACCAGGAGGAGCAGCCCGGTCACCAGCCCCCCAGGCACCACCATGTACGTCAATACCCCCAGGTAAGGGTTGGTGAAGCCGCGCAGCATGTCTATGCCCAGGAGACCTAGCACCGCCACGAAGCTGCATATGGACAGGACGAGCCCCGCCTGACTCAGCCAATTGCTCATCAGGGAGGGCGTTGTCTGTTCTGAAGGGGTCCTCGGATCCTCGTTCACAACACCTCCTGATGGGGGCACCCAGCCTGGGTGCCTTCCATGAAGAGTCCGGACCGTACCTCGTGCAGGCATGCCGCGGCCCATGGCAGAGGGAGATTTCCTTTGGCCATCAGAGGTAGCGGAGCAAGCCGCCTCAGGCCGATGCGAGGATCCGAGGGCATCCCCTCGAGGAGCTGGTCATCCATCACTCAGGCCGGTGGGGCGATGGGTTTGCCATGCTACTTGACGTGGCACTTGACGCAGGCGGCCTTGTCACTGGTGGAGAAGACTTCCTTTCCATTGTGACAGGTGCCGCACGACTTCCCCTGGTCCATCGTGGCCATGTTGATGTCAGGGGTGGCTCCCCTTTTCATCTTGAATACCTGGACGTGGCATGCGGTGCACTTGGGGTTCTTGGCGTGGTGTCTCTCGTGGCTGAAGGTGACCTTTCCCGGGCTTTCCTTTCCCTGCTCGAACACGAAATCCGGGGGCATCTTGGGCTTCTCCTGGGCGAAACCGATTCCCACCGCCAGGAAGAGCCCTAAGCCGAAACAGGCCATGACGATGGCGTTGCGCTTCGTTTTCATCTTCACGACCATGGTGCTTTCCCTCCTAGAAAAGGCTTGCCCGGGTTGCCAGGCGCCGCTGTTCTCCGATGCGTGGATCGAGGAGTCTGGCCCCGGCCCCAATCCAAAGCGTACTGTTTTGGAGGGTAAATGAATCCTCGATCCCAGTCAAGCTTTTTTTCCAGGTTGAAAAGCCCCTTGATCTCTGGTAGAAGAGAGTCAGGAGGAGCGGGCAGTGACCATGGATTTCGAGGTGGGACAGCGGTTGGAGATAGACTTCGAAAGGCTCAAGTGCTGGACCACTCTTCGCGGGTGGGTCCCGGACAAGATCCTCCTGGTGGATCTGCCCAGGGTGGGGCGCGGAGGAGACCTGATAAGGAAGGGTATGGAGTGCCGGATCAGATATGTAGTACCGGAAGGCATCAGGCTGTTCAGCTCCCGCGTCCAGGAGATCGTCTACTGCGATCCTCCGATGATCTATTTCCAGTACCCAACGGAGATCAGCAGGAAGCGTCTCAGGTCTGAACTCAGGGTGAAGACCCACTTCCCTGTCTGGCTGGCCAGGCCTCAGGGCGAAGGCAAACGCGCTGTGGTGGTGGATCTGAGCCGGCGAGGGTGTCTGGTGGAGGCGGCTGGGATGAAGCTGGACTTGGGCGAGGAGTTGATACTCGGGGGGATATTGCCCAACCACGTCCTTTTTGTCATGGTCCCGTGCGTCGTGCGTCGGCTCCAGGATCACTGCCTGATTGGGCTCGAGTTCGGGGAGTTGAGCGAAGAGCAGGAGCAGAACCTGGAACTCTGCCTGAGCGTGGCAAGCCGGCCTCAGACTGAGGAACAGGGCGAGTCATCGGGGCAGGCCGTTGTCGGTGACTTGGAGGGCCTCTCGCTGGGAGTGCTGGCCCAGCTCGTGGGGGCCAGTGGTAGGGCTTACGAACTAGAGGTTTGGGACGAGCCGAGGACCGGCAAACTCTATTTCGACCATGGATTGCTCGTCCACGCCAGTGTGGGCTCCTTGAAAGGTGAGCAGGCCTTCTACGAGATCCTGCGGTGGGCCAAGGGGCAGTTTTGTCTCTCTCCGGCCCGGGAGATCCCTCACAGAAATGTGTTCCATGGGCTGGATGAACTGCTCTCCGGGGTTCGGTGACCAGCCTCCCGGGTCAGTGTGGTCTCCATTTCTCAAAGGATGGGCAGCTTGAGCCTGAAGGCCGGTTTCTACAAGACTTCGAATCCCTACATGGTCCATCGGGGGAGGGAGATCTCCGTGCGGTCACTGGAGCTCGAGCTATCGCCCACGGACTCGGAACTGTGGGCGGTCTTCGCCACGGCCCATCTGACAGTGAAGCTGCTAGGTCTTGACCCAGGGGAGAAGGACATCCAGGTCTTCTTCGAGTTGGAGGGGGGACGTTTCTCCATAGTCGATGCCACGGTGTTCGACCTGGACCTTCACCCTTCCGGCGAGACAAGCGTGCAGATCACGGGCAGACTCGTGGAAGTGGAGTAGGCGGGCTGCAGCATTCACAGAAGCGGGGAAGGGGGATCCCCAGTAAAGGGGGGGATATGGTACTTCCTCTTCCGCGATCCCGGATGGCCGACAGTATGGAGGAGGTCGAGTCTTGATCGAGGTCCAGGTGGACAGGGTAGGGATGGTCCCCGAAAGCGGGGCCATGAGCATATTCCTCAAAGACATGGCCAGCGGGAGGGTCCTGGTGATCCAGGTCGGGGTGTTCGAGGGGAGCGCCATCCTCTACGGCATGAGCAAGGTCAGCGTCAGACGCCCCATGACCCACGATCTCCTCACCACCATCATCCGGGACTTGGGGGGGGAGGTGAAGTGTCTGGTGATCCATGACCTGGTGGATAACACCTACTTCGGGGAGATCCGCCTCAGGAAAGGCGGACTGGAGGTGGGGGTGGACAGCCGGCCAAGCGACGGGATCGCCCTGTGCCTGAGGGCTGGGGCCCCCATCTACGTGTCGGAGAAGCTCTCGGAGCATTTCATCGATGAGATGGACATCCTCATGGCCTCCTCGAGCTTCGAAGGGCCGGTTCACTGATCCCACCCCTCAGGCTTGTTGGGGGTGGCCGTATCGCTTCATGGCCATGCCGGCCGAAGGTGGCCCCACCACCTCTCCCGTCGCGAGGGCTGGCCTCCAGGCCGCCTCTGGTTCTGACTTCGAGGCCTCCCTCGACCTCCCCGTCCCGTGGCATGCCGCTTCCCCTGGCATCCTCCAGGAGTTCCTTGCGATACAGGTATCCCTCGCACCGATATCCATGAAGACCCACCCGCGTGGGACGTGGACTCTCACCGCCTCCACCCCATGCCCTTGGCCCAGCCTCGGCTGATCCAGTGATGTCGCGGCCAACAGCTGAGCGAATTGATTCCCTTGCATCCATCGGTGTCTGAGTTCCCGGTGGCGATTCGCCATCTCTTGATCCTTTTTGATGCAAGTCAGCCTTGAGGGATCGGCTCGATCACACATGGATCTTTCTGCGAGACGGGCCGCATGGACTGCCTCGGCCCCCTCAGCCCTGGACATCTTTCCCAGTTCGGGCACCTCCGGGCGTGATGCTCCAAGGCCTCTCCGGAGGGCCCCCTTGACGTGTGATCTGGACTTGGGATTCCTCTTCAGGGTAGCATACCCGTCAAGAGGGTTGAGTGGGCGGCGCTCAGGGTCGCTCCGGGGTCTTTCTTGCGAGATGAGGGGCGATCATGGGAGGAGATGGAATGGAGCGAAAGAGGATCATCGAGGCGCTGCTCTTCGCATCGCACGACCCCCTGTCTGTATCGCGCATCCAGGCCATCCTGGAGTCCAGTGATCGTAGTGGGGTGGTGCACGATATCCATGACTTGCAGCGGGAATACGAGGAGTTGGGGAAAAGTTTTCACCTCGTGGAAGTGGCCGAGGGGTACCAGTTTCGGACGCGTCCGGAGTTCGCTCCTTGGATACGAAGGCTGAGGCGCCACGGTGGGGTGCGTCTCAGCAGGGCCTCCTTGGAGGTCATGGCCATCATCGCCTACAGGCAGCCGGTGACCCGTTCCGAGATCGAGCATGTTCGGGGGGTTGACTCAGGGGCTGTGCTCCGGGGGTTGCTGGAGAAGGGGCTGCTGAGGATCCTGGGGAGGAAGGACGTCCCTGGGCGTCCGCTGCTCTACGGCACATCGAGACGTTTCTTGGAGGTGTTTGGCCTCAAGGACCTGGCATCGCTGCCTGACTTGCGCGAGATAGACGCTGAGCGTGGGGAGGGAAACTGAGAGACGCTCCTCGATGGCCCTGGCAGTCATGGCCGCCTCGACCTCGAGGATAACGGGAGGGGGGTGGAGGGGGAAGCGATTGATTGAAGAGGCCGCCACTAAGGCTAGACTTGCCAAGGTCCTAGCGCGAGCCGGGGTCGCGTCGCGGCGAGGGTCGGAGGATCGGATCCGCGAGGGGCGTGTGACCGTCAACGGGCGCGTGGTCCTAGAGCCTGGGACCTTGGTGGATCCTCGCAGAGATCACATCAAGGTGGACGGACGGCTCCTGCGCCTCTCCTTCGCTCCTGTGTACATCCTCCTGAACAAGCCGCGTGGGTTCGTCTCTACCGTGACTGACCCGCAGGGCCGTCCGACGGTGCTTGACCTCATCAAGGGTGTGAGAGGTCGGCTCTTCCCTGTTGGCCGTCTTGATTTCAACACCGAGGGGTTGCTCCTTGTTACCAACGATGGGGAGATGGCGCACAGGCTCCTTCATCCCCGGTACGGTATGAGCAGGGTGTACTTGGTCAAGGTCAGAGGTATTCCCACAAAGGTCGAGCTCGCTTCCCTTCGCCGTGGGACCCACCTGAAGGGAGGAAAGACGGCTCGGGCAGAGGTGACACTGTTGAGGTCCCTCAAGTCCAATGCCTGGTTGAGGATAGTGCTTCGGGAGGGACGCCACAGGGAGGTGAGGGAGATGTGCGAGGCCATAGGCCACCCGGCCATGGTCCTCCGGCGCGTTGCCTTCGGGCCCCTGACCTTGGGGGATTTGCCCGTTGGCCGATTTCGGCCGCTGACGGATCAGGAAGTCCGAGGACTTCGCGAGGCCACGATGTCCCTGGCTGGCCAGGGGGATGCACGCGATTCCCAAAAGAGTTGACATTCCAAAGGATTGCGGTTACTCTCAGGACGATTTCCTTGACAAAGCCGAAGGCCGCAAGGGGGTACAGGAATGAACAAGTCACAACTGGTCGAGGCCTTGAGTCAGAGGATTGGACTGACCCAGAAGAGGGCAGAGGAGGTCATCAACCTGGTCTTCGGTTTCATGGCCGATGCCCTCAGCAATGACGGTCGCATCGAGGTCAGAGGGTTCGGAAGCTTTGTGGTGAAACAATACGGCGCTTACACTGGCAGGAATCCCAAGACCGGGGATAGGATCTCGGTCCCACCCAAGAGACTGCCCTTTTTCAAGGTGGGCAAGGATCTCAAGGAGCGTGTAGATTATCCCCTCAGGTGACTCGATCTCCGGCCGCAACTGAGGTTTTGAGTCGGAAAGACCTCTTCCGGTTGTGGATTCCGCACAGGATGGTCTTCCATGAAAAGACCCATAAGGGTTCTCCCGCCGGAGGTGATCGATCAGATCGCCGCCGGAGAGGTGGTGGAGCGGCCAGCGTCGGTGGTCAAGGAACTACTGGACAACTCCCTGGACGCCTCCAGTTCCGAGATAGTGGTACGCGCTGGTGGTGGTGGCATCACCATGATAGAGGTCTCGGACAATGGTGTGGGAATGGGACCAGAGGAGGTGCCGGAGGCCTTCAGGCGTCATTCCACAAGCAAGATAGAGACCCTGGATGATCTCCAAGCCCTGAAGAGCCTAGGTTTCAGGGGCGAGGCACTCCACTCCATCGCAGCGGTCTCCCGTCTGGAGATGGTGAGCCGAGTCCGTCCTGCCCATGAGGGTACGAGGGTGGTATTGGAGGCGGGGAGGCTCAAGGAGGTGAGTGCCTGCGGTTGCCCCCCAGGCACCCGAGTCTTGGTGGAGGATCTGTTCTTCAATGTCCCGGCCCGCAGGAAGTTCATCAGGTCCAAGACTACCGAGGCGGGTCATCTCAAGGACGTGGTTCAACGCACGGCCCTTGCGAATCCAGGTGTCGGCTTCTCTTACGAATACGAGGGGAAGAGGGTCCTGGATTGCCCTCCAGTGGCATCTTGGTCCGAGCGTATCAGGCAGTTACTGGGAAAAGATGTTGCTGGGGGCCTCTGGCCTATCCTCATGGAGACCGACCGCCTGAGCGTCAGGTGCCATCTCTCGCATCCGAACCTGCACCGGGCCAGCGCTACTGGTATTTGGGTCTACGTGAACCGACGGCCCGTTCAAGACAGGGGGATCCTTCACGCGTTGATGCGAGGCTATGGGCCGCTCTTGGAGAGGGGCAGGTACCCGGTGGCAGTCCTGCAGATCGAGGTCGATCCCAGGGAGGTGGATGTGAACGTCCACCCTACCAAGCAGGAGGTGAGGTTCAGGGACCCGCAGCGCATATACGACCTGGTCATTGGCGGGGTGCGACGCCTCATGCGGGAACAGCCCTGGGTCAGGGGCTTGGGCAGGGTGGGGGAAGGTATCGCCTATCCGGATCCCGTAGGCCTGGGGAGTGGGGGGATAGGTGAGGAGACTCCCCATCGGGTGGCCGAGGGTGTGGAGGCGGAGGTGCCTCCTTCAAGGGGACAGGGAGTCCTGTTCCAAGGCCCGCTCGGCGAGAGATCTCCCGTCATGGAGTTCCTCGGCCAGATCGGTGGGACATACCTGATCTTCTCAGGGGCAAACGGGCTCCTGCTCGTGGATCAGCATGCCGCTCATGAAAGGGTCCTCTACGAAAGGCTTCGGGTGCGTCTGGACTCGGCTCAGGGCCCTCGGGGCCAAGGCATACTCTGGGATGAGGTCATCGAGCTCGACCCAGACCTCGGGGGGCTCCTGGAGGGGATCAGAGAGACCCTCGGGGACCTGGGCTGGGAGATCGAACCCTTCGGAAGGAACTCTTGGCGTATCCGTTCAGTGCCGCCGTGGATGGACCCAGGAGGCACCTCGGAACTCCTGAGGGAGATCCTGAAAGAGGGCCTAGATATGGGTTCCTGGAAAGGGAGGTGGGAGGACTTCAAAGACCGGATTCTGGCCCGTTTGGCTTGCCACGGGGCAATAAAGGGCGGGGATTCCTTGGATGGGCAGCGGGCCATGGCCCTACTGGAGGAACTGCGGATGAGCCCAGCCCAAGGCCTTTGCCCCCACGGAAGGCCTACCGTGGTGGAGATCTCGTGGGCCGAGCTGGAGAGGCGTTTTGGGAGGTCTTGATGGGAGACCGCACGTCTTCCGAAGGCAAAACCTCCTTGCCCATCGTGATACTCATCGGTCCTACTGCCTCGGGGAAGACCCCCCTTGCCTTGGAATGGGCCGAGGGCCTAGGGGGAGAGATCGTCAGCGCGGATTCAGTACAGGTCTACCGGCACATGGATGTTGGGACGGCCAAGCCGTCAAGGGAGGCGCGCGAGAGGGTTCCCCATCACCTGCTGGACGTGGTGGACCCTGACGAGACCTTCAACGCGGCCATGTTCCAGCAGTTGGCGGACATGGCGATCGCGGATATCCAAGGCCGGGGCAGCACGGCCTTGATCGTCGGGGGGACAGGTCTTTACATCCGCGCCCTTCACCATGGGTTGTTCCTGGGGCCTGATGGGGACACCTCCATGAGGGATGCCCTCAGGCAAGAAGTCGAGGAGCGAGGGGTGGAGGCCCTCCACTTGGACCTCCAGCGGGTCGACCCAGAGGCGGCACGGAGGATCCATCCCAGGGACGTGGTACGGATCGTGAGGGCCCTGGAGGTTTACTACAGGACCGGGGTCCCCATATCGGCCCACCAGATGAGGCATGGTTTCGCAGAGGAAAGATACCGTGCCATTTACATGGGGATAAGCATAGGCATGCCAGAGCTTTACGCTAGAATAGAGAGCAGGGTGGATGGGATGATGGCCGACGGGCTGCTGGAGGAAGTGGAGGAATTGATGAGATTGGGGTACGGACCCGATCTGCCTTCCATGAAGTCCATCGGATACAGGCATGTGTGGAGTCACTTGAGGGGGGAGCTCTCCATGGATGCGGCCGTCGCCCAGATGAAGCGCGACACACGTCGCTACGCCAAGAGGCAGATGACATGGTTTCGCCGCCTGCCGGAGGTGCACTGGTTTGAAAAGGGTGGGGCGTCAGACGCCCTGGAGAAAGTCAAGAGGTTCCTGGATAAATTCAGCAAATCCTTATAAATCCCTTGACAATCTGCCAAAAGATTGCTAAGAGATTACATAAACATCGGGGATGGTTTGCTGTAGGCACGTAGCTCAGGGGGAGAGCGCTACCTTGACGCGGTAGAAGTCGGC
>CAZOXN010000049.1:0-10358 GCA_964583655.1 uncultured Desulfarculaceae bacterium
TGTCCCCCTTGGTGAGCTTCTGGTCCGAATACTGTCTCCCCACGGCCAACATGGCCTGAAAGACCTTCCTCTTGAGCCAGCTCGCATCCTTCATCTTGATGGCCACGGTGGAGTGCATCTTCTCCCAGATGCGAGGGACACCGAGAAAGACCGTGGGATAGATCTCCCGCATGGCCTCTGTCACGGTCTCGACGCTCTCGGCGAAGTTCACGGTGTACCCCACATACATGGGCACCATCACCGACAAGAGGCGCTCGGCCACGTGGCAAAGCGGCAGATAAGAGACCAACTCGTCCGTTTCGTACAGGGGAAGGGCCTTGCTGATGTTCTCCAGCATGGTGATGATGTTGCGATGGGAGAGCATGGCGCCCTTGGGAGGTCCGGTGGTCCCCGAGGTGTAGACCATCAAGGCGATGTCCTCGGGCATGAGTTGGTCCAACATGGAGTGGAATCGCTTCGGGTCCTTGAGGTGGGCCTCCCGGCCCATCTGTTCCACCTCGCGGAAGGAGATGAGGATGGGGTCCCTGTAATTCCGGAGCCCCTTCATGTCCATGACCATTACCTTGCGCAACATGGGAAGGGAACCCTTGACGGCCAGGACCTTGTCCACCTGTTCCTGATCTTGACAGACGCAGAAGACGGATTCCGAATGCCCCAGTATGTACTGGACCTCCTTAGGCGGGTTGGTGGGGTACACCCCGACGGATATCCCACCTGCCGCCTGGACGGCCATGTCAGCGTAAAGCCACTCTGGGACGTTCTCGCCGAGGATGCCAACATGATCGCCCCTTCGGAGTCCCAGCTCCACCATACCCAGGGAGAATCCCACGACGTGATCCGCGTACTCCTTCCAGGAGATCTCCTGCCAGATCCCGTACTCCTTCTCCCTGAGGGCCACTCGATCCCCCAGGCGTTCGACCTGTCTCATGAAGAGGTGTGGCAAGGTGTCCTGTCTCATGACGCAGCCCCTGAACCCTCACGCTCCTCGCCGAGATATGCCTGGATCACTGCTGGGTCCTTCTGGATGACTTCCGGTGGCCCCTCGGCGATCTTGTTGCCGAAATCCAGGACCGTGACCACGTGGGAGATGTCCATCACCACGCCCATGTCGTGCTCGATCATCAGGATCGTGGTCCCGATCTCCTCATGGATGTCCAGGATGAATCGGGCGATGTCCTCTGTCTCCTCGACGTTCATCCCGCCCGTTGGCTCGTCCAGCAACAGGATCTTGGGCTCCATGGCCAAGGCCCTTCCGAGCTCCACCCTCTTCTGGACGCCGTAAGGCAGGTTCTTGACATAGGCCTTGCGCCACCTCTCCATCTCTAGGAAGTCGATGATCTCCTCCACCCTCCTGCGGTGTTCCATCTCCTCGGCGTTGCGGTATCCGAGCGCTCCACCCTTGAAGAGGCCGCTACGGAAGTGGTTGTGACGGCCCAAGAGGAGGTTCTCCAGCACGGTCATGTTCTTGAAGAGCTCTATGTTCTGGAAGGTGCGGCCTATGCCCAGCCTGGCTATCTCATGGGGAGGCATCCTGGTGAGGTCGTCCCCATCGAAGAGGATCCGCCCGCTGTCCGGACGGTAGACCCCGTTGATGCAGTTCAGCAGTGCGGTCTTGCCCGCACCGTTGGGCCCGATGACCGCGTGGATCCTCCCCTTGGCGACGGAGATGGAGACCTCGTTGAGGGCCTGAATCCCTCCGAAACTCAGGGAGACGTCCTGGATGTCGAGCTGTGCCATGACCTACCACTGTCTCAAGTCAGTCAAGATCGATGGTGTCGTGAGAGGTCGCCACCCCCGCGAAGGACTCCTCACGAAGCCGCCAAGATTCGCCCCCGGCCTCCTGTCCTTGCATGGGATCTTCCGGTCCATCCGCTTCGGTATCAAGGAGGGCCCTCAAGAGAGCCATCGCTTCCTTCGCTTGTAGTGCTTGACCTCCGAGAACCTCTTCTTCTTGGCCTCCTCGGTGAGGCCCAGGTAGAATTCCTTGACGTCTTGGTTCTCCCTGAGCTTGGCGCTGGGCCCGTCCATCACGATCTTGCCGTTTTCCATGATGTAGCCGTACCGAGAATGGGCCAGGGCCACATTGGCGTTTTGCTCCACCAGGAGGATAGAGACGCCCTCCTCCTGGTTTATCCTCTGTATGATCCCGAAGATGTCCTTGATGACGAGCGGGGCCAGACCAAGGGAAGGCTCATCGAGCATCATCAGCTTGGGCTTGCTCATGAGGGCCCTGGCAGTGGCCAGCATCTGCTGCTCCCCGCCACTCAGGTACCCCGCGATCTGCCTGCGGCGGTCCTGGAGCTTGGGGAAGTAGTCCAGGACCGACTTGATGTCCCTCTGGACGCCGACCATATCCTTTCTCGAATAGGCCCCTACCCGAATGTTCTCCTCCACGGTCATCTCACGGAAGATCCGTCGCCCCTCAGGGACCAGGGTGACCCCCATCTGCACGATCTCGAAAGGGTCCAGCTCATGGATCATGTGTCCGTCGTATTCGATGGTCCCTTTCTCTATCTCTCCATCCTGATACCTGAGTATGCCCGAGATGGCCTTGAGGGTGGTGGACTTGCCGGCCCCATTGGAGCCGAGAAACGCGACGATCTCCCTATCCGGGACCTGGAGAGAGATCCCCCTGAGGACGAGGATGACGTCGCTGTACACGACCTCTATGTTGTTGACCTTGAGCATCGAGCCTCGGACCTACCCTTGCTCCGGGAGACGCCCCAGGACCAAGGTGGCCTCTTGATTAACAGAATTCTCGGCGCGAGTCAACAGAGTGGGGCCGGATGCGAGTTGCCAGTCGTTCGTAGAGGGTGGCAATAGCGACACGGAGGGGGCGGGGACTGCGAAGGGAAAAGGGCAGAGCTCCCTGCAAGGACCCCAGGCTCGCCTGGGAGCGGGCACCTGGACCTATCCCGCTGACCACCCGCCGTCCAGGGGTATGATGGCCCCTGTCATGTAAGAGGAGGCGTCCGATGCCAGGTAGACCACAAGCCCGACGAGCTCCTGGAGTTCCCCCCAGCGGCCCAAGGGGGTCTTGGAGGCTATGAGTTTGTTTGTGGCCTCGTCCTCGTAGGCGCTCTTGGTGATGTCAGTGAGGAAGTACGAAGGCGCGATGGCGTTGACCGTGACCCCGCGGGACGCCCACTCCTGGGCCAGGGACTTGGTCATGGCGTCGATAGCGCCCTTGGAGGCGGCGTAATGTGCCATGAACGGCATGGGACACGACCCCATGATGGAGGAGATATTGATGACCCTCCCGGACCTGGCCTTGAACATATGGGCCCCGATGACCTGGGTACACAGGAAGTACCCCTTGAGGTTGATGGCCATCATGTTGTCCCAGTCCTCCACAGGTAGCTTCAGGAAGGGGACTGTTCCCCCCCTTCCCGCGTTGTTCACCAGGATGTCGATCTTGCCGAATTCCCCCATGGCCCTGTTGGCCAGGTTCCTCACGGACTCCACGTCCGTGGTATCCGTGGGGATGGCGAGACCCCGCCGCCCCATGTCCGTTATGGCCTGGGCCGTCTTCTCGATGTCCGCCTGGGTCCTGGCGGCCACCACCACGTCGGCACCCGCGTCGGCAAGTCCAAGTGCTATGGTCCTCCCTATTCCCCTGCTGGCCCCGGTCACAATGGCGACCTTGCCCTCCAAGCTGAACATATCGGTTCCCATGGTCTTCCCCTCACTGATCCTTTCATAGCCCGTCATGCATACGGGAGAGACGCCCTCCTTCGTCCCCTAAGGTGACGCCAACGGGACAGTCCCGAGGCTGCCTTTGGAGGGGGCAGTCCTTCCTCGCGCAGGGGCGCACGGCCTCCTGCCCGTGAGAGAGCAGACAGGTGCCACCCATTGCAGGCAGGCCGAGCCCCTCCCCCCCGATGTCACCTTCCCTCGAACTTGGGTCTTCTCTTTTCCAGGAAGGCCGCGGTGCCTTCCTTCGAGTCGTAGGTGGAAAAGGCCTTGGAGAACTGGGTGAGTTCTTCCTCGATGCCGCTGTACAGATCGTGGGTAAGGACGAGGTTCACGCAGCGCTTGGCCCACTGGATCATAAGGGGGCTCTTCTCCATGATCTTCTTGGCGAGTTTGGCCACCGCCGCGTCCAGTCCCTCGGGCGGGACCACCTCGTTGACGAGCCCCCATTTGTATGCCTCTTCAGCCCCGATCGGGGTGCCTGTCATGATCATCTGCATGGCCTTGGCCTTGCCCACGATCCTGGGCAGCCTCTGACTGGCCCCACCTCCGGTGATGATGCCGAGGTTGATCTCCGGTTGGGAGAACGAGGCCCTGGTCGTGCAGATCCTGAAATCGCAACCCTGTGCTATCTCGCTCCCCATGCCCCAGGCCATCCCGTCCACCGCGGCGATGACCGCCTGGGGCAGCTGCTCCAAGAGGGTGGGGCGGAAGTGGTTCTCCAGGATCTCCTTGACCTTTTCCCATCCCTGCTCATCGGCCACCTCAGCCCAATAGTTGAGCATGTTTATATCCGCGCCGGCCATGAAGTTCTCGCC
Organism: uncultured Desulfarculaceae bacterium; assembly: GCA_964583655.1. GTDB lineage: Bacteria > Desulfobacterota > Desulfocorpusculales > Desulfocorpusculum > Desulfocorpusculum > CAZOXN01. The sequence goes on from CAZOXN010000049.1 coordinate 4,512, forward strand.
GCTTCCTCTTATCACAAGGACCCGCACTGACCTGTCCTCGCCCACGTCCTTCACGGCCACCTTGAGCTCCTGTGACATCTGCTCGCTGTACGCATTGAACACCTTGGGGCGGTTGAGGACGATGGTGGCGATCCCCTCCGCCTTCTCCAGTATGATCGTCTCGAAGGCCATCAGAGTCCCTCCTCAGCTGAGCGTGACCTTGCCCACGTGCGACCTGATATACTCTGCGATCTGCTCGCCGGGCAGCCCCGGAAGGAAGACCTCATGGACCCCGAGCTCCTTGAGCCTCGGAAAGTCCACCTCAGGGATCACCCCGCCCATGATCACCAGCACATCGCTCATCCCGTTCTTCTTCAGGGCGGGTATCAGCTTCTCGGCGACCCTCAGGTGCCCGCTAGTCATGATGCTCACCCCTATGGCGTTGACGGCCTCCTGGAGGGCCACGGCGGCTATCTCCTCTGGAGTCCCGAACCTGTAATAGATCACCTCCAGGCCGGCGTCCCTGAGCTCTCTTGCCAGGAGTTTGGTGCCCCTGCCGTGGACATCGATCTTCTTCTTGGCCAAAAGGACCCGGATCTTTCCATTACCATTGGACATCGCATCACCCCCGCATCGACTTCTGTGGCAGCTCAAGAGCCAGACAGAACGTAGATCACTCTGTGACGACCCAACCGAAGGCCTCCTTCATGGGTGCCATCATCTCACCGTTGGTCGCCCCCTTTCTGGCCGCCTCGATGAGGACCGGCATCAGCTCACCTTTGCCCTCTTTCACGGCCAGGCAGGCCTCTTTCACCTGGGCCAGGGCCTTGTCCACCTCCTTCTGGTTCCGCTTGTTCTTGAAGGCCCTGAGTCGCTCGATGGCCTTGCGTTCGATCTCATAGTCCACCCGAAACGGGATGTGCTCCTCCTTTTCATCCATCACGTACTTGTTGACGCCCACCACGACACGCTCCCCTGCCTTGATGGCCCTCTTGGTCTCGAAGGCGCTGTCGTCTATCCTGCGTTTGATCCAACCGTTCTCGAGGCCCTTCATGTAACCGCCCATCTCCTCGACCTCGTTGAAGATCTTCCACGCCTCCTGCTCCATGCGGTCAGTCAGCCATTCCACATAGTAGGAGCCGCCCAGGGGATCGGCCACATCGCGCAGCCCGCTCTCCCACATGATGATCTGCTGGGATCTCAGGGCGGTGCGGTGGGAGAGCTCTGTGGGGATGCCGATGGTCTCGTCGTAGGAACAGGAGTGGATGGACTGCACACCGCCCAGGACTGCGGCCATGATCTGCATGGTGATACGGGCAGTGTTGTTGAGGGGCTGCTGGGCCACGAGCACGTTGCCGCTGGTGTGGATGTGGACCCTGGCGTGCATGCACTGCGGCTTGGTGCAGCCGGCGTCCCTGGTGATCTTGGCCCACATCTTGCGGTGGGCCCTCAGCTTGGCGATCTCCTCGAAGAAGTTCATCTGGATCCCTATCTGGAAACCGAGCCTACCCACAAAGCTGTCCGGATCGAGACCCACCGCCTTGCCTGCGTCTATAATGGATTTCCCCCAGGAGAGGCCGAAGGCGAGCTCTTCCACCGGCGTGGCCCCGGCCTCGGAGATGCCATACATGAAGATGTTGGTGGTGTTCCAAACAGGCATGTGCTTGGTGCAGTACCTGATCAGGTCCGCTATGAGGGCATAGCCGTACTTGGGCTCCCAGGAGGGGATGTCCTGCACCGCTATCCTGGGATACCAGTTCATGGAGTTGCCGCGCAGGGAGTCGGGGCCCTTTCCCCTCCTTTCCGCGGCCGCCACGATGTGGGCCAGCCCGGGTAGACAATTCTCCCCGGTGATGAGGGAGAAGTTCGTCGTCTCCAGCTCCCAGCCGCGGATCAGCTCATCGTAATCATCCCCTGTGCAGAGATGGACCCCGCACTGACCCACGTTCCCCTCGGCCTCCGGGTGGTCAGCGTCGATGCCATACATGGTGGGGATGTCGTATACTACGTTGAAGACCTTGTTTCCGAAGTAGCCCTCCATCCCCTGGGCCACCAATGCCTCCATCCTCTTTCTGGTGTCATCTATGCAGCCGTAACCGAAGACCATCTGCTGCATCCAGGGGGTGAGGGCATAGCCGTCGGAATAAAGTCCGCGGGTGAAGGGGTAAACCCCGGGCATGGTGCCCAGGTCTAAACCCTCGATGTCCTCTGGGGTGTAGACTGTCTTTATGGGGATGCCCGAGAGGTTGTTGCGGGGCCTGATCTTGGCCGCATATTTCTCTCTGGCCTTCTCCCATGCCTCCTTGGCCTTCTGCAGACTCTTCTTGGTGGCCTCGTCGCTCATCTTCTCACCTCCGCAGTCGCGATTCGCGCTGTCATACCCTTTGATGTGCCGGCATTGACGCGATGCCCGGGACTTGGGCCTCAGCCTTCTTGCCCAGGTCCGCGGCCATCCTGTTCTTGATGATGATCTCCTTGAGCTTCTGCTCGATGAATTCCAGGTGAAGGAGGGCCGCCCTGCGGGCCCTCCTGGCATCGTGGGCCTCTATGGCCTCGATGATGTTTCGGTACTGGTTGAAGAAGGTCCTCGATATCCTCGGCAGGGAACTGAGACGTCTCTGCATCTCCTCAGGGTAGATGTCGTCGAAGAGGGCCCAGAAGTTCCTTGTGAGATGGATACAGATGGGATTCTTGGAGGCCTCGCTGATCCTGCGAAAGGTCTTGACGTACAGCGCCGAGGGCTTGGGATCCAGGATCGATGTCCCATCCTGTTCTATGTACTCCTCGATCTCGGAGTAGATCTGCTTGAGCCCTTGTATGTCCTGGTCCGTGGCCCTGACCGCGGCCAACCCCGCCACCTCCACGTCGATGATCTTCCTGACCTCGAAGAGGTGGAAGATCTTGTTGAGGTCCTCCCTGATCATGTTCTTGATGGGTTCCTCAGGGGCATCCGACCTCATGACCGGCAGGATCATGCTCCCCTTTCTAGGGATGATGGTGATATATCCCACGGCCTGCAGGATGATGAGGGCCTCCCTCAAGGAAGAGCGACTGATGCCCAATTCGTCTGCCAGGACGTGTTCTGGGGGCAGGAATGTGCCGGGCTTGAGCCGCCCCTGATAGATGTACTCCTTAATCTGCTCGGCCACTTTCTGGGAGATCTTGAGATCCTTCTTGATGGGCTCAAACATGGCTCGAAAGGCCCTCCACTAAGTGAGTATGTTAGCTGCCTCCTGGGCGTCTAAGCATGAGCGCAGGATCCGAAAACGGGACCAAGCTCTGGTTTCTGTTCACTCATGGCGGCGCGATGGGCGGCAGCTGGCTGGTTTTCCCTGCGAACAGCCGCCTCGACAGAAGAGGCTCGCACCTCCAGAACAAAAGAGTTGACAGAAGGCCTCTTCAATGATAGTAATCTGGTCCGACAACAAAACAATAACTCCATACCATAGGACTAGGACGGGTGTCAAGGGCAAATTGAGTCGCACTCATCGAGGTAGGACCATGAGCATGCTACTTTCCCCCATCGCCGTAAACTCCATGATGGTCAAGAACCGGTTCTTCATGGCCCCCATGGGGCTTCACTATACCCCTGACGGGTTCATCAATCAACGGACGTTGGCCTTCTTCCGAGAGCGCGCCAAGGGTGGGGTCGGGATCATCGATCTCGGTGGGTGCAGGATCCACGAGCTGGCCGGGGGGGCGTCCTTCATTGGGCTAGACGACGACAAGTACATCGAGGGCCTGGCAGGTCTCACCACCGAGGTGCATGCCTATAGCTGCAAGATCATAGCGCAGCTTTACCACCCTGGCAGCTCCATTCACGCCTTCATGCTTCCAGGGAAGACTACCATCTCCTCGTCGGAGGTCCGCTCCGAGTTCTCAGGCCAGGTCCCGCGGGCCCTCATGAGGGAGGAGATCCCTTGGGTACAGGGGCACTTCGTGGAGGCCGCGATCCGCGCCAAGAAGGCTGGTTTCGACGGCGTGGATATCCTGGGCTCCGCAGGGTATCTCATCAGCCAGTTTCTTTCCCCCATTCGGAACAAGAGGGAAGATGAGTACGGCGGGCCCCTGGAGAACCGCATGAGATTCGCCCTGGAGACCGTGGACAAGGTCAGGCGGGCCGTGGGCAAGGATTTCCCCATCTTCTTCAAGATGGCGGCCAACGAGTTCATGAGGGGGGGGAACGGCCTTCGGGAGGCCAGGGTCTTCGCCTCGGAGCTGGAGCGTGCCGGTGTGGATTGCATCATCACCGCCGGCGGCTGGCACGAGACCAAGGTTCCTCAGATGGTCATGAGCGTCCCTGCAGGGACCTGGCTCTACTTGGCCAAGACGCTCAAGGAGGTCGTCAGGATCCCGGTGGTCACCTGCAACCAGATGCGCGATCCGCGTATGGCGGAGGAGGTCCTGAGGGACGGCATGGCGGACATGGTCGGCATGGCGAGGCAATTCTTGGCGGATCCGCAGTATCCGCTCAAGGTCCAGGAAGGCAGGATCGAGGATATCAACTACTGCATCGCCTGCCTGCAGGGCTGTTTCGACAGGGCCATGCAGATGCAACCCGTCAGTTGCCTGGTGAACCCGATGGTGGGCAGGGAAGGGGAGTTGGCGGTCGAACCTGCAGCCGTGCCCAAGAAGGTCGTGGTCGTTGGCGGCGGCCCGGGCGGGATGGAGGCGGCCATGGTCTTGGCCTCCAGGGGGCACAAGGTGACGCTCCATGAGCGCAGCGGTTCCCTGGGGGGGCAGCTCCCCATCGTGGCCTCTCCCCCGGGCAGAAAGGCCTTCGATCTCCTGAGGAGGTATCTCTCGAGGCAAGTTATCCGGAGTGGAGTGGACGTGCGGCTCGACAGCGAGGTGGATGTCCAGAAGATCCTGGGGGAGAGGCCCGATGCAGTGGTCCTTGCCACTGGTGGGGAGCCCATGGTACCCTCTATTCCAGGGACAGATCTGCCGCACGTGCACAGGGCCTGGGACGTGCTGATGGGCCTGGCGGACGTTGGCCGGGACGTGGTGGTGTTGGGGGGGGGCGCCACGGGATGCGAGACGGCCCTATTCCTGGCCATGAAGGGCACCCTCGATGCGGAGGCCCTTCGCTACCTGTTCCTCCAGGATGCGGAGGACGTCGAGACCTTGAAGGGGCTCCTGACGGCCGGGACCAAGAGGGTGAAACTGGTGGAGATGCTGCCCAAGGTCGGGCAGGATATCGGGGCGTCGACTAGGTGGTCGGTCCTGCAGGAGCTGAGGCGTTACAAGGTGGAGATCGTCACAGGGGCCCAGGCCAAACGCATCACCCCCGACGGGGTGGTGGTGCTCAGGGACGGAGAAGAGGCTTTGATGGAGTGCGACTCGGTGGTGCTGGCCATGGGGACCATCTCGGTAAACCCCCTGGAGAGGGGTCTGGAGGGGAGGGTTCCTGGGCTCTACGTGATCGGGGATGCCAAGAGGCCAAGAAAGGCTTTGGACGCTGTGCACGAGGGTTTCGAGGTGGGACTCAGGATCTGAGGCGGAGAAAGGGGTGAGGGACTCCAATCCAAGGCCCTTTCGGCTGGACGCGACAACTCAAGTGAAGAAAGGAGAAGGGAGATGACCATCGATGACGTGAAGAACATCTGTGTTGTGGGCGCAGGGAACATGGGGCATCAGATAGCGCTTCAGTGCGCCATCAGCGGATTCAAGACCGCCTGCACGGATGTGGTGGAGGCGGCTTTGAAAAAGGCCGAGGCATTCGCCGATAACTACCTGCCCGAGAGGGTGAGGAAGGGCAAGATGACAGAGGATCAGGCCAAGCAGATCCGGGCGAACATCTCCTTCACCCCGGATCTGAAGACAGCGGCCAAGGACGCGGACTATGTGATCGAGGCCGTCCTGGAG
>CAZOXN010000050.1:0-10107 GCA_964583655.1 uncultured Desulfarculaceae bacterium
GGCTGGAGGGGGGACTCCAGGCACAAGGGCCGCGATGAGGATCGGCGAGGGCCGGCCAGACCCTAGAAAAAGGCGAGGCCGCGGGCGGCCGAGATCGACGCCTCGGTGAAACCCGGGCTTTCAACTTCGTCCACACAGGCGATGCCGAAGAGGAGGCGAAAGCGGGGGCGAAAAGGAAGACCCAAGTCCTCACCAGCGGCCGCCTCCATAGTCAGCTGAGACGTCTCCCTCGGATCATCTCCGATGATTTCGAGGGAGGCCCGGCACGCAATCCCAGATGATCACCCGGCGCCTCTTGCGATCTTCGCCAGGCGCCCCTCTACCTCCTCCCTGATCCGATCCAAGGCCTCCACGGTTCGGGCCTCGAAGCGCATGACCAGGACGGGCTGGGTGTTGGAGGCGCGAACCAGGCCCCATCCATCCTCGAAGAGGATCCTCGCCCCATCAACGTCGATCACGCGATGATCCTCTTGGAACGACTCCACTAGCCTGGCGACGATGTCGAACTTGAGTTCGTCCTCGCAAGGGACTCGGATCTCAGGGGTGTTGACCATGGCCGGGAGGTCCGACAGAAGGCTCGAGAGGGTCCCGTCCCTCTGGGTCAGGACTTCCAGGAGTCTTGCCCCGGCGTAGATGGCATCGTCATAGCCGAAGTATCGATCGGCGAAGAACAGGTGGCCACTCATCTCCCCGGCCAGCAATGCTCCCTCCTCCCGCATCTTTGCCTTGATGAGGGAATGACCGACCTTCCACATGACAGGGACACCGCCGCGTGTCGCCAGGTCATCGAATAGGAGCTGCGAACACTTGACCTCGCCTATGACCATGGCACCTGGCCTCTCCTTGAGGATCTCCCTGGAGAAGAGGATGAGGAGCTTGTCTCCCCACATGATCGTCCCCGTCTCGTCCACTACCCCTATGCGATCCGCGTCCCCGTCGAAGGCGATCCCGAGATCGGCCCGTTGCGCCTTCACCACCTCCATGAGCCCGTTGATGTTCTCCGGCACCGTGGGATCGGGGTGGTGGTTGGGAAAACGCCCGTTCGGCTCGCTGTGGAGCTCCAGGACCTCCACCACCCCCATGCCCCTGTAAAGCCCCGGGGCCACCAGACCCGCTGTCCCATTGCCGGAGTCCACCACCACCTTGCGGGGGGTCTTGCCGGGTCTCAGTGAACCTAAGACGTGGGCCGTGTACTGGGCGATGAGGTTATCATCGTCCAATCGGCCGGACCCGCGATGGAATCTCCCTGATTCCAATACCCGTCTGAGCCGCTGTATCTCCTCGCCGAAGATCGTGGCCGTGCCCAGGCATATCTTGAACCCGTTTTCCTCGGGCGGGTTGTGGCTCCCGGTTATCTGGACGGCCCCCTGCACCTCCAGCGCGAAGGTGGCGAAATAGACCAGAGGCGTTGGGACCATCCCGAGGTCCACCACGTCTCGACCGGTCTCCAAGAGGCCTTTGACCAGGGCGTCTCGAAAGCCGGGGGAACTCAACCTGCAGTCCCGCCCGACCGCCACTCGTTGGGCGCGGTGCCCCTGAAAATAGGTGCCGATGGCACGCCCCAAGTCGTAGACGAAGGCCTCTGTGAGGTCCCTGCCCGCGACCCCCCGGATGTCGTATTCCCGAAACACAAGAGGATTGATGCCGCTCATGGACCACGCGCCCCTGGGAGGTCCTCCAGCGATGGGTGACGGGGTGGCTTCCCTTGGCTTCAGGTCTTGGGGGCTCTATTCTCCAAGGGATTCGGCCTCCAGGGGACCTGTCTGCGTGCCACGCACAGGCAGCTGCCTCCCCCCTCCCCGCAAGACGCGGGGTCGGGCCCGGCCGAATCCTGGAGGATCGAAGCGCCTCCGGCCTGCCTGCGCCAATCAGGGCGTTGCAGGCCGGCGAGCCGCTCCGAGAAAGGCCACCACCGCCCGATCACCTGCCTCCTCTGTCCTCGCACATTTTCAATCAGGAGGCGAATATGTCAAGCCTTGGAACAGGGCAAATTAGATTCCAACTCCATTGGCATTGGCGGTGGCGGTGTGTTAGATTACAAGAGAGTCTGCGTGAGGGACAGTGGAGGCCGCGGGGGTCGTGGCGGAAACCAGATATCTCATCGGCTTGGGGTGAGGGATATCCAGTGCTAGGGCCAAGATCTGGCTCGCTATCCTGGGGTTCCTGTCCAGTGAATGATGCGGGTGGTGGAGCCTGAAGGACCATGTGGCCTGCGTAGACATCAGCGATGTATGTAACGCCGACGTCGCTAAGATTCTTGTGGGGGAGAGCCAGTGCCGATCTACGAGTTTCGATGCATGGGCTGCGGGGAGCTCTTCGAGGTGCTTTCAGTGTCTGCAAGGGCAGGTGAGGCTGTGCGATGCCCTGAGTGCGGTGGGGAGTTCCTGGAGCGTGTCCTGAGCCGGGTGGCGAGGAGCAGGGGGGACGGAGCTCGCGGAGAGGCGGCCTATGAGGCCACCACCCGCTCTTGTCCCACCGGTTCCTGCGGGACCTTCACCCTGCCAGGACACACCGAGTAGAAGGTCTGCCCTTCCAGCATCCCCCTTGCCCATGACGGCAGGGTCGAGCCCCAGGGCCCGAACGGGCCCTGAAGGGAATCCCCCCTCAGAGGAGGTGGCGCCATGAAGATACTCATAACAGGCGGCACGGGATTCGTAGGAAGCGACCTTTCCAGGCGTCTGGTGGCGGAGGGGCACCGGGTGACCGTCCTGACCCGGGGCGGCCGGGATGGCTCCTCACCTGAGGCGAATCCGAGGTTCCTCAAAGGGGATCCCACCAAGGAGGGCCCTTGGCAGGAGGCCGTGGCCGACCACCAGGTCCTCGTCAACCTTGCCGGTACATCCATCTTCGGGCGGTGGAACGAGGAGTACAAGAGATCCCTCAGGGAGAGCCGCCTCCTGACCACACGCCACCTGGTGGAGGCCATCCCATCAGGGGCCGAACTCCTGTTCCTCAGTGCGTCGGGGGCGGGTTATTATGGCTTCCACGGGGATGAGGAGTTGGACGAGTCCTCGGGCCCGGGCCGAGACTTCCTGGCCACCCTGGCGGCCGACTGGGAGGCCGAGGCGCTCAAGGCCGCAGGGAAGGGGGCCCGGGTGGTGATCACGCGGTTCGGGATCGTCCTGGGGAGGGGAGGGGGGGCACTGCAACAGATGATCACCCCCTTCAAGTGGTTTGTCGGAGGGCCCCTCGGTGACGGGCGTCAGTGGTTCTCATGGATACACGTGGAGGACCTGGTGGCGGCCATCTTGCACCTGTTGGCCCAACCCGAAGCCTCCGGTCCTTACAACCTGACCTCCCCCCGACCAGTGCAGAACCGGGAGTTCTCCAGGGAGTTGGGACGGGTCCTGGGCCGGCCTTCCTGGTTGCCGGCCCCAGGGTTCATGATAAGGCTGGTGCTCGGGGAGTTCGGCTCGGTCATACTGAAGGGCCAAAGGGTCCTGCCGAAGAGGTTGCTGGCTAGCGGCTTTACCTTCCGTTTTCTCGAGGTGGGCGAGGCCCTACGAGATCTGCTCGGGCCCAGGTAGCGCCTCCCATCAGTGGTGGTGTTCCCAGGGACGCTCTGGTGGTCTGGGGTCCCTAGGGGTTATCTCTTGAATCCTGTCTTGGGAAGGCCCATATCCCCTGTCAGGGATCTCGAGGGACGGTTCACTCTGGCCTCTCCCTGGAGAACGGCCTGAGATCTGAAACTCGTTGCGGAGCCCTTGGACGTCCCTGGGGTCTATGGGCTCGATCACCATGGCCATGCCCCTTTCCACCAGGGCCTTGAAGAGGGGTCCCAGCTCCTGGACCTCTCCGGTGGAAGGGTTCACGACCTCCAGGAGTCCGCTCAGGCAGAAGATCGTGGTGGGATTCTGCACGTGGAGGATCCCCTCGCTGCCCCTCACACCTACCACCGCGCTGGGTGTCTGGAGGCGGAAATCTGACTTCCTCTCCACGAAGAACTTGGTCACCAGGAAACGCAGCCTCCCTCGGGACAGCTCCAGCAAGGACCTCCTCTCCTTTGCCTCGGGGCTGTAGTAATACTCGGTGATCTCCACCTCGCTCCTCGTGCCCAGGTCCACCATGCTGTCGTCATGGAACAGGATCTTGGCCTTCCCCGACTCCCCTGTCCGCACGAGATCCCCCTGGAAGAGTTCCTGATAGAGACGGGCTGGGACGAATTCTCCTTGCGGCGGATGCAAGACCCAGACCTCCCCCTCCAAGGCGGCAATCACCCCCACGGGCCTTGCCTCGGCATGGGCGGAGCCCGTGCACATCAGGGCGAGGCAAAACAGAGGGAGCAAACACAAGGACCACGCCAAGCTAGAAGACCGACTACGCACAAGACCCTCCGGATGGACAGAACGCCATCCTCCTGATCGACAGAGGAGAAGGGCCTCCCTGACAGCGTCTCAACGGGCGGGACACTGCGGTGCAGCGGGCCGCCTCGAAGGGGGCAGGCCCATCAGGACCGGCATCGCAGATCGGCCATCGAGCCCCGTCCTTCTAAATGGGCTTGAAGTAATCGATGTCCGTCATCCTGGCTCCCCTGTCCGCGACGAAGACCGCCCGGACACGGGCCCCGACCCGGATCTCCCCTGGATCAGCCCCGCCGATGAGGTGGCACATGGCGGTGTCGGCGCCGTCCAGACGTATCAAACCCAGGATCATCTCATCCCTTGGGTGGTAAGGCTCCTTGTAATGGAGCCGAGTGAAGCTGGTGATCACGCCCTCAGGCGGGAGTTCCACCCATTCGTCGAGCCTTCCGAAGCAAGTCCCGCAAACCGGCCTGGGGGGCACAAGGACCTTGTTGCACTTGGGACAGCGTATCCCCAGGATGACCTCCCTGTCCCGCAACGTCTTGAGGAAATGCCCCCAGAAACGGCCCGGGTAGTAACGGTAGGGGAGCTCCAGCTTTCCCTCCACCACGTAAGCCCATTCATCTCTGTACGCCTCCATGATCCTGGACCTCCTCCGAAATGGAACGTGTGCCTCGCCAGTCCCGGCTCACCCCTCCACGGTCTTGAAGTAAAGGATGTCCGTGGCGTCCCCTCGGCGCTCCTCGCGGAATACCGCCTCGACCCTCATGCCCACACGCAGCTTGGAAGGATCGGTCTCCTGCAGGAAGTGGAAGAATGTAGTATTGCCGCCATCCAGGAGGATGAACGCCGTGGTATAAGGGACCTCCCTCGGTTTTCCCGTCAGGGGGTTGATGAACGGAACGAAGACCACGTCGTACGTTATCACTGTGCCCCGAGGCCCCAACTCCACGAAGTTGGCCCCTACCTCGCAGTGACACTCGGCGCAAATGATGCGAGGGGGGAGCATGGTCCGTTTGCACTGGGGGCATACGTTTCCCAGGATCCGCTTGTTGTCCCTGAGCTCGCTCAAGAACTTGCCCATGCACGGGCCGGTGGCAAAGCGGGTCGGGATCACCATAGTGTAAGGAAATTCCAGAAACTCCTCTCGTTCCTTCTTGCTCTCCTGGTTCATCGGCATCCTCCCCACAAGGGCGGTCAATCACCCTGTCTTCCCAAGGCTGCCTAAACGGGACAGCCTGTATAAGCAATCCGAGATCCTGGGTGCCATGATCATTGCCGGATCCTTTTCCCCACAGATTGCTTCGTCCTGTAGCCCCCTTCGTGAATCATGGATCGTGCATCCTAATGCTCGCACCCTGTATCCAGAACTGAGGCTCATCCCATCCTGCGACTCCACGCAAGCGGTCAACCCTAGAGTCCCCTGTCCTTCACGCCTCGTCCGTCAGCAGGTGCAGGACCGTCCAGAAGGTCCCCCCGAACCCCGAGGCCAGGGCCCATTTGACCCTCTTGGGGACCTGATGGGGGCCTGCGGTGCCTCGGACCTGCAAGGCCGCCTCGGCCACGCGGATGAGGGCGGTGGCCCCTATGGGGTTGGTGGATACCACGCCGCCCGAGGGGCCGATGGGGATCTCCCCAGTTATCTCTGTGGCCCCCTGCTCCACCAGGTCTATGTTCTCGCCCGGCTCCAGCCATAGGAAAGGGGTCATCCAGTCCAGGGCCCACCAAGAAGAGGGGTCGTACATCTCGAAGACGTCGATCTCCTTGACCGGGTTCTTGAAACCGTTGCGACCCAGGAGGGTCTTGGAAGCATAGGCGTGGCTCACGTCCACGAACTCGGCCCCGCCCTCCGGGTACAGGGAGAAGGACTCCTCCCTGTGGACGGTGATGCTGTCCCGGATGAAGACCGGTTTGTGTTTCAGGCTCTTCCGCTTGATGAACTCCTCTGAGGCGAATATCACGGCGCAGGCCCCGTTGGACTCAGGGCACATGTGATAGAGCCTCAGGGGCCAGGCCAGGACGTAGGAGTTCCTCACGTCCTCGATGGTCAGGTTCAGCTTGAGGTGCGCGTAAGGGTTCAGCCTGGCATTGTCCGCTGCTATGACCCTCAATCTGGCTGCCGCTATATCCGCCCGCTCCCCGAAACGGTCTATGAGGACCGCACCCGTGGTCCCGGAGATGGCCCCTGTCTGGATGTTTCTGGCCCAAAGGGGATCCGCCATGGCCGTGATGGCCGTGGTGGTGCTCCCCAGCTCCTGCTTCTCGAACCCCACGGCCATGACGACTTCGTACAGACCAGAGGCGACCAAATGGTCCGCGGCGCAGGCCAAGGTGGAACCCGTGGTGCCCCCAGTGGTCACGCGGAAGCCAGAGCGCATCACCCCCCCGAATCCCTCCACGTGCCAGAGATCTGGCTGGTAATTGCCCTCGAAGAGCTCCATGTTGCCGTGGACGAAGCAATCGATCTCCTCGGGGTTCATCTCAGCGTCCTCGAGACAGTCCCTCACAGCCTCGTTGACCATCTCCACCTCGTTGACATCCCGACGATGAGCCTTGTGGTAGGTCTGCCCAATACCGATGATTCCGACATTGCGCCTTCGCTTCATCCTCGCCCTCCTCACTCCTTCCCAAGGATCATCACAGAGTGACATTGTGCGCACGGACCCATGGCCCCGTGGGCGAGGGCCACCTTGGCCCCCTCCACCTGATGCCCCCCGGCCTCTCCTCTGAGCTGCAGGACGCACTCGGCTACGGCCGTCAGCCCCGAGACCTGGTCAGGGAAACCGACGAGGGGCCCGCCGGACGGGTTGACCGGCAACGAACCACCCAGTGTGGTCACGCCCCTGGACAGGAGGGCCGATCCCTGCCCCTCCGGGCAAAGGCCCAGGGCCTCCGTGAAGAGGAACTCCTCGTAGGAGTAATGGGTGGAGAGCTCGGCCAACTGGATCTCCTTGGCAGGCTCCCTGATCCCAGCCATGCTGTAAGCCTTCTGTGCTGCCTTGGTCAGGGCAGGAGCCCTCGCCAGATCTCGATCACCGAGGAAATAGGTATCGTAGCAATTTCCCGCTCCCAGTATCCAGACCGGGCGATCCGTTATCTTCCTGGCCCACTCATCGCTCGCCAGGATCATGGCCACCGCGCCATCGGTCACAGGATAGATGTCCAGCTCTCGCAGCGGCTCGGCCACAGGGGGGGAGCCCAACACGTCCTTCACCTCCAGATCCCGCGCGCCGCTGACCTTAGGGTTCTTGCGCCCGTTTCCATGGCTCTTCACCACCACCTCGGCCCATCTCTCGGGTCCGACGCCCCATGCCTCCTGGTATACCTTGGCCTGCAGGGCCGAGGAGGAGAGGAAGTCCAGTCCTACAGGGCGGTGGAGATAAGGGTCGAAGGCGTGATGCGTGACTAGGTTCCTCGACGAAGGCAATGACTCCTTCTTGTGTCCAGCCACGATCATGATGTCATAGTGGCCCGAAAGTATGGACGCCATGGCATAGATGACTGCCTGGGTCCCGGTCTGGGCCACCTTCTCCTCGGCACGCCTGTGCGCGCCAACGATGTCCCCTATGGCCGCATTGGAGATGGTCCTGGTATCCCAGAAGTCGTCAGAGCATGTGATGGCCCCGTGGATGCAGAGCCCCTCGTTGCCGTACCCGAGGCCGGTCTGGCGTCTCACGTCCATGACGACCTCGAGCAGCATCTCTTGGGGCCGCTGGGTATCCTTGCTGCGTTCGTACAGGGTCTGAGATACCGCTACAACCGCCACACGATCCCCCATGTCACTCCCCCCTTTCTGGAACAGGATCTTCGACCATAGCACCCACGCCACCCGGATCGTATCTTCCAGGTCAGGGGCATGTCAAGGGTTGGATCCGCATGGGGCCACGTCAAGATGCCGCACGAAGATGCCATGTCGCAGCCCGTCACCCCGATCCCGCCGGGGGCCGGAGGCTCCTCCCATGAGACCAGCAGGCTCTACTTCGGGGGGGCCAAGGGGAACCCTTGGGTCTGCATGGTGGCAAGGGGGCCTCTGTGAAGGCCACGCTCTGTCCTCTAGTTCGGGCCAAGAGCCGCCGGCGCACCCCTTGACATAACATCTGGCTTTATCTAGGTTGTGCCCTTGAAGAGCATGCCGTGCTTACTTCAGGAGGTGCCCGCATGGCCCAGAGGGCAGACGTGGAGAGGCGTTCCTGGCAGAGGGTCACGGTGGTCCAGGACCTCTATTTCGACTCCAGGGAGAGTCGCCCCCTGGTGGACCTGAGCGAGCAGGGGATGTTCGTCGCCACGGACGAACCGTACACCGTGGGGTCGATCCTGGATGTGCGTTTCCGTTTGCTCCGGGACGAGCATACGATCTCCGCCAAGGCCCAGGTGGTCTACACCCAGGAGGGATTGGGGATGGGGCTCAAGTTCGTGGAGATCTCCCACAGCGACAGAGAACGCATCAGGAAGTTCATCGAGAGGCTCCTGGGGGTGGCTTGATCGAGATCGACGGGTCCATGCACTCCGGGAGCGGGACCATCCTTCGATATGCCGTGGCCCTGGCCACCCTCGCGGGCACACCAGTGCACATGACGCGGATCCGGGCGAAAAGGGAGAAGCCCGGCTTGAGGCCTCAGCACCTTCAGGCCCTGTTGGCGTGTTCTTCCCTCTCGGGCGGGAGGCTCCAGGGGGGTGAGGTCGGATCCCAGGAGATCCATTACTGGCCAGGCAGAGGCCTGAAGGGGGGGACGTTCCAGTGGGAGATCGGGACTGCCGGCTCGGCCACCATGGTCGCCCTCACCGTCATACCCATAGCCCTGTTCTCCCAGGGCCCTTCACGTTTCTTGATCACCGGGGGCCTGTTCCAGGAAAATGCCCCCAGTGCCTTTCACATGCAGAGGGTCGTCATCCCCCTGGTGCGAAGGATGGGCGGGGAGGTGAGGATCCAGATAATGAGGCCTGGGTACGTGCCCAAGGGGCAGGGGGTGTTGGAGGTCAGCGTTGAGCCAATGGCTAGACCCTTAGGGGCTCTTCATATGTTGGAGCAGGGGGAGGTCGAGGCCGTGGGCGGTGTCTCGCTGGCATCGCATCTCCAGCAGGCCAGGGTCGCCGAAAGGATGGCCGAGACATCACAGCGTTTGCTCCAGGCCCGCGGATACAAGGCAGAGATGGAGGTCTTGAACGACACCAGTGCCGCGCAGAAAGGGTCCGCCTTGCTCCTCTGGGCGAGGACCGACAAGGGCTGCCTCTTGGGCGCGGATGGGGCGGGGAGGCCCGGGAGGAGGTCTGAGAGGATCTCGCAATCCGTCGTGAACTCCTTGCTCGAGGACCTGGAGACCGGGGCCACCTGCGACCGCCACGCCGCGGACCAACTCATCATCTTCGCTGGGCTCGCCCAGGGGAGGAGCGATTACCGGATCCCGATGGTCACGGGGCACGTGGAGACGAACCTGTGGCTCGTGCGGGAGATCCTTGGGGCCGAGACCGAGCTGGACGGAGATCTCCTGGTGGTGCAGGGGGTCGGCCTGGACAGGCGGGACATCTGATCGGGATAGGAGGCAGATGGGTCGGAAGGTCAAGATAAGGGGGATCTACTCCACGGCCCTCACCAAGCTCCTGATGGAGCAGGGGTACTCCATGGTGGAGCCTTCGCCCGAGATCAGAGGACGGTTCACTCTGGGGCCTGCCCCTGGGCCTCCAGATCTCGTTATCCAGGATAGATCGGACCTCCAGGGGATCCTCTTGACTGGAGGGGCCGACGGGATCTCGGAGCTCCTCTCTGCACTGCGAGGGATCCTTAGGGACTCGGCCCAGGTCGATGTAC
>CAZOXN010000051.1:0-10026 GCA_964583655.1 uncultured Desulfarculaceae bacterium
CCCATCATGAAGGTGGACGTGCTGGTCCCCTCGGAGTTCATGGGCGAGGTCCTGGGGGACCTCCACTCGCGGGGAGGGAAGATCGAGGGCATGGAGAATAGGGTGGTGGTCCAGGCCATCACAGCCTTCGTCCCCCTCAGGAGGACCTTCGGGTATTCCACGATCCTGCGCTCCTTGACACAAGGGCGTGGGACCTTCAGCATGCAGTTCTCCCACTTCGACAGGGCAGAGAGATCCCCTTGATCTTGCAGCCCTAGCGAGGCTGTGAAGGGCGGCTCCCTCGCCGTGCACAGATGCGACCTCGCCTCTCCATGGTTGTCCATCCCGTCTCCCAACCGACCAAGGACCAAGGACAACAGACCCTTTCGCCACTGGCCTTGACAGTGCAGGGCCTTGGGCCTATGTTTATGACTCGAACCCCGGGGCAAGGAGAGATCCCATGAACCCACGTCTCACCGTTGCGTTCATCGCGGCATGCCTGCTGGGAGTGATGGTATGGACCCGCACGGCGGAATCCCAAGGGGTCCTCACCCTTGAGGAGGCCATCGGGATCGCACTTGAGAACAACTACGCGATCCTGACCAGCCAGGAGGCCGTGGCAGAGGCAGAACATCGGCGAAAGAGCGCTTTGGCCGATTTCCTGCCGAAGCTCAAGGTGGAGAGCGCCTTTACGTCCCTGAGCGAGGTCCCGAGCGCCACTCAGAGCGCCACACCGGCGGTGCCGGTCTTCATGAACCCTGGGAATCCGTGGCTGGGGCCAAACCCGTTGCAACCCATCGGCTTCATCCCCCCCAGGCCTGAGGTGAGCGTGGATATCGCCCACAGGGATTCCTGGACCGCCAAGGGCTCCGCTACCCAGCCCCTCTTCACGGGCGGGGCACTCCTGAACCGATACAGGGCCGCGCAGATCGGGGTGGAGTCCACCCAGACGACCCTGGCGCGGCTCAGGCAGGACCTCTCCCTCCAGGTGGTGCAGGCGTATTTCAATGTCCTCAACTACATAGAGCTGAAGAAGGTCGCCGACCAGGCGGTGAGGCTCCTGGAGAATCAGCGTGATGTGTCTCAGGAGTTCTTCAACGTGGGGATGATCCCCAAGAACGACCTCTTGAGGACCGAGGTCCAACTGGCCCAGCGAATCCGGGAGCAGACCAACGCGGCCAACGCTATAGAGGCCGCCAAGGCCCAATTCAACCTGGTCCTCCAGCGGCCCATCCAGACCGCTGTAGAGCTCAAGGATATCCTGACCTATGAACCCATCGCCTTCGAGCTCGAGGACGGAATCCGTCAGGCCCACGAGAGGCGCCTCGAGCTCAAGGAGGCGGCCCTGAAGGTCGCATCAGACGAGCGTGCCGCCAAGGTGGTGGCCAGCGCCTTCTACCCGCAGATCCAGCTCACCTTCAACGCCTTCAAGTCGGAAGGGACCTATGCATCTGCAGGTCTCACAGAGGGGTGGAGCGTGGTGGCCGGCGCTACCTGGACCTTCTGGGAATGGGGCAAGACCAAAGAGGATGTGGCCGCTGCCCAAAACCAAGTGAGGAGGGATCAATACGCCTTGGCCCTCCTCAAGGACCAGATCGCTGTAGAGGTGAAGAACGCCTTCCTGGTTTTGAACGCGGCCGAGAAGAACATCTCCACGGCCCGCAAGGCCGTGGAGCAGGCCGAGGAGGCCTTCCGCATGAACCAGGAACGGTACAAAGAGCAGGTGGGGACCATCACGGAGGTCCTGGACGCCCAGACCCAGCTCACCCAGGCCCAGACAGACTACTACAACGCCCTCAGTAACTACAACGTGGCCAAGGCTGCGCTCTACAGGGCTATGGGGCTACCGGTCTATAAGGCGTCATGAGACCGGGCCTTCCCCTTGCATCCCTGTTGCTGGCCTTCGCCCTGATCGGTTGCCAATCCTCATCCAAGCAAGAAGCCGCCAAGCCTGAAGCCCGACCGCCGATCCCGGTCCGGGTGGCTCCCGTGAGCCGCGGGACAGTGGATGCCTGTCTACAAACCACAGGCACCCTCAAGGCTGTCCGCGAGTCCAAGGTGGGGCCCAAGGTCGGGGGGGTAGTGGAGCGCATCCTCGTGGAGGAAGGGGCCTCGGTGCAAGAGGGGGAGCCGCTGGTGGTGCTGGAGGGGAGTTCCTTCAGACTCGCCCGGGAGGAGGCCGCTGCTGCCTTGGCCTTGGCCGAGGCGCAGCTCAGGCAGATACTCACAGGGAATCGTCAGGAGGTCATAGAGCAGGCCAGGGGGCGCCTGCAGGAGGCCCAGGCCCACCTGGCCAATGCGGAGCTGGAGCTGCGCCGCGTGGAAAAACTCTTCGAGACAGGGACCGTGCCCAAGAAGCTCTACGACCAGACGGTGACCCAACACAAGGCAGCGGAGGCCCTGTTCCGGGTCGCCCAGGAGGGATACAACATGGCCCTCAGGGGGGCGACCCAAGAGGAGGTACAGGTGGCCAGGGCACAGGTGGACAGGGCGCGGGCTTCCCTGCGCAGGGCCGAACAGACCCTAGCCGACGCCACCATCTATGCCCCATTCTCCGGGGTCGTGATCAAGAGGTTGGCCAACGTGGGTGAGTACGTCTCCACCATGGGGCAGACCCCCCTCCTCTTCCTCATGGCCATGGACCCGCTGTAGCTGGAGCTCCAGATCCCGGAGGTGAATCGACAGGATGTGGCCCCAGGCAACCTCGTGGAGATACGACCCGATGCCCTCCCAGGAGAACAGTTCCAAGGTAAGGTGACGGAGATCATCCCTGCGGTGGACCCTCTCAGCAGGACGTTCCGGACCGTGGTGAGGATCCCCAACAGGGACAATCGCCTGACACCGGGCATGTTCTGTCGGGTGAGGCTGAGTGTCTGCAAGGGGAAGGAGGTCTTGAGGGTCCCCAGGTCCGCGGTCTTCCAGGAGGCAGGGCAGTCCACGGTCTTGCTGCTCCTGGGCGACCTCGTCAGGAAGAGGGCAGTGACCTTGGGGGGCTCGGACGAGAGGCACGTGGAGGTCCTCTCCGGGCTCCAGGAAGGGGATCTGGTGGTGGTGGATACCGAGGCAGGTATCCCGCTGGAGGAAGGGACCCGGGTGGAAGTCCTGCCCCACGGGCCTGGGACCCCTGCGGGGCAGGAGAAGGAATCCCATTGATGGCCACGGGTCAGTGGCCTCTCGAGGGCCCCGAGGCACTGCCGAAGAGTGAGCGCTCTGGTCCAGGTCTCGGTCAGTCCTAGCATTGGCCCGAGGGATGCAGGCAGTCCTGGGGACAAGAGGCGTGAGGGAAGAGGATCTCTCGTACAACTGGCAGCAGACCATGGACAACGTACCGATCAGTCGGCCCCGCTGACAACAGGCCACGGAGATGAACCTACCAGAGTTCTCGGTAAGGCGCCGGATAACCGTCCTCATGATGATCCTGATCGTGTGTCTTTTCGGGGTCATCTCTTTCTTCCGCCTGGGATTGGACCTCCTGCCGGAGCTGGAGTATCCGGTCTGCTCGGTGGTCACCACTTACGAGGGGGTCTCATCCGAGGAGATCGAGACCCTCATCACCCGTCCCATAGAGGAGATGGTCTCCACGGTCCAGCGGGTCAAGAAGGTCTATTCCAGCTCCCAAGAGGGGATCTCGGCCGTGGTCGTGGAATTCGAGTGGGGGACCAAGCTCGACTTCGCGGCCCAGGACATACGGGAGAAGATCTCCTGGATCACGGACCTCCTGCCCGAGGACGCCGACGCCCCCACCGTGATAAAACTCAACATGTCCGATTTCCCGGTGATCTTCTTCGGAGTCACGGGGATGGACAACACCCAGGTACTTCGGCAGTACCTCAAGGACAACCTCCGCTCCCGTCTGGAGCGTCTCGAAGGGGTGGCCTCTGTCCTGATCCTAGGGGGGCTCGAGAGGGAGATACAGGTCCTGGAGGCCAGGGACCGCCTCAAGGCCCTCCATCTCTCCCTGGATCAGGTGATCCAGGCCCTGCGCCGAGAGAACATGAACGTATCCGGTGGGCATTTGGTGCAGGGCAAGCGAGAGTACCTCCTGAGAACCATGGGGGAGTACAAGGACATCCAGACCATCAGAGAGACGGTGGTCACAGTCTCCAACCAGGTCCCCATCAAGGTAGGGGATCTGGGCCAAGTCCTGGACACCCACAAGGAGATCCGCAACTACTGCAGGGCCAACCAGAGGGACTCGACCCTCCTGGCCGTCATGAAGCAGTCCGGGGCCAATACCGTGCTCATGGTGGACAGGGTCAAACGCGCCCTGGAGGAGGCCCGCCCCTCGCTCCCACCGGACATCCACTTCTACCCCGTGTTCGACACGGGCGGGGAGATCCGCAAGGTGGTGGAGCGCTCGGCCAACAACGCCGTGATGGGGGCCGGTCTGGCCATCCTCCTCATCTTCTTGTTTCTCAGGAACCTGAGTCCTACCGTGACCATCGGGTTGGCCATCCCCCTTTCCATCCTCACCACCTTCATCGGGATCTACGCCATGGGGTATACCTTCAACATCATGACCCTGGGCGGCCTCGCCCTGGGGGTGGGGATGCTCGTGGACAATGCGGTGGTGGTGATAGAGAACACCTTCCGGCACCTCCAGGAGGGGAAGACGTCCAAACGGGCCGCTGTGGTGGGGGCCTCGGAGGTAGGGCTTGCCATAACGGCTTCGACCCTCACCACCATGGCCGTCTTCCTCCCCATGACCCTTTCCTCAGGGATCTCCGGGAGGCTCTCCCGTCCTTTGGCCCTCACGGTCTGCCTCTCCCTGGCCGCATCGTTGTTCGTGGCCATCACCCTGGTGCCCATGATGGCCTCTGTGATCTTCAGGCCCAACCAGGGGGTCCCTGGCTGGGCCCGCGCGGGGGATCGGATAGAGCGCTGGTACAGGGCGGCATACGACCGATCCCTGGTCTGGGCGCTGAGCCACCGCAAGCCGCTCCTCATCGGGACCTTCCTCGTCTTCCTGTTCTCGGTCTACGTCATGGTGGGACGTCTCGGGTTCGACTTCATGCCCAAGCAGGACACCCCGATGCTCATGGCCGTGGTACGGATGCCCGTGGGCACTTCCTTGGAGGAGACCAACCGCGTGGTAAAGCTGATGGAACGGGTGGCCCACCAACAGCCCGAGACCCTTTACTCCAGCACCTTCATCGGACTTCAGAAGGCCACCAAGCAGGACGTGGCATTCGGTTTCGGGGCAGCCGGGGTCCATGAGGCCCAGTTCATGCTCCGCATCAAGGACAAGCTCCTCAGGGATCGCTCATCGGAGGAGTTCCTGGAGAGCATCCGCCAGGGGCTCCCGAGGATACAGGGGGCAGCCTTCGAGTTCCTGGACGTGGGACAGATGATGATGGGCACCATAGATCAGAAGCCAGTGGTGATAAAGATCTACGGAAAGGATCTGGATCTCCTCAAGGACTTGGGGGAAAAGGTGGTCCAGGCCGTAGAAGGGGTCCCGGGACTGAGGGATGTGAGGGCCACCCTGGAGAAGGGAAAGCCGGAAATGCGCATATATGTTGACAGGGAGAAGGCCTCGCAGATGGGCCTCTCAGTGGCCCAGGTGGCGCAGACCGCCAAGGCCGCCTTCCTCGGGCAAGTGGCGACTATCTACAGGGTCGGGGGGGACGAGTACGATATCCGAGTGAGATTCGAGGAGTCGGACCGCTCCTCCATCGAGGCCCTCAGGGACACACCCATAGCATCGCCGCTTGGATTCCAGGTGCCGCTTTACCACGTGGCCGACATACGTTATGAGAGCGGACCCGTGAAGATCCTCAGGGAGGATCAAGAACGCAAGAACATGATCACGGCCAACACCTTCGGAAGGGACATCGGAGGCGTGGTGGAGGAGATCAAGACGAGGCTTTCGAACATGAAACTCCCCTCCGGATACTTCATAGAGTACGGAGGGGCGTACGAGGACATGAAGGAGTCCCAGAGGGACCTCCTGTGGGCCTTGGTGATCGCTGTGCTGTTGGTATACATGGTGATGGCCGCCCAGTTCGAGTCCCTCTTCCAGCCCTTCGTCATCATGTTCACGGTGCCCATGTCCACCATCGGTGCCGCTCTGGCGCTTTGGGCCTTCGGCAGGTCCCTGTCCGTGCCTGCCCTCATGGGCATCATCATCCTGGTGGGGATCGCGGTGAACAACGGGATCGTGATGGTCGATTACATGAACCAGCTCCGCCAGAGGGGGATGGAAGGGTGGGACGCCCTCGTCCAGGGCGCCCGGACCAGGCTCAGGCCCATACTCATCACTGCCTTGACCACCATGCTGGGGACACTCCCCATGGCCATGACCCGGTCCGAGGGGGCGGAGCTCAGGAGCCCCATGGGGATCACCATCACATTCGGCCTCCTGTCCGCCACCATGCTCACGCTCTACATCGTGCCCATCATCTACAGCATCATGACGAAGATACCCCCGAAGGGTGCGGGCCATGGACTGACGAGCTAGGAGGAACAAGGGCGCGCCCATTGGGGAGACGGATGTTGAGCCCTGCGAGACGGGGTTCTTGACGAAAGGCGAGACGGCAAACATGTCGAGGAGACTGACCCGTTCTGTGATCGATGCCTTGGAGCCGTACGTCCCTGGGAGGCCCATAGAGGATGTCCAGCGGCAGTACGGGATCAGCGACGTGATCAAGATGGCCTCCAACGAGAACCCATGGGGGACATCTCCCCTGGCCCTGGAGGCCATGCGGGAAGAACTGGTGAGGGGCAACCTCTATCCCGAGGGGTCGTGTCGGGACCTCAGGGAAGCCCTAGCCGAGCGACTGCGGGTCACCCCCGAGATGGTGGTGGTCTCCAACGGGGCCGACAACGTACTGATGATGATCGCCCAGGCCTTCGTGGAAAAAGGCGATGAGGTGGTCATGGCCCACCCGACTTTCGCCCTCTACCGCACCGCCGTCCTCCTCATGGGGGGGGTCCCGGTGGAGGTCCCCCTCCGTGACTTCACCCATGACCTCGAGGCCATGGCCGCAGCCGTGGGGCCCAGGACCAAGGCCGTCATCGTGTGCAACCCCAACAACCCCACGGGTACCATCGTGGTCAAGAGGGATCTGCAGTCCTTCCTGGATGGCATCCCCGCTGATACCCTCGTGGTCCTGGACGAGGTCTATGGGGACTTCGCCGTCTCTGCCGACTATCCGGACGGGCTCGATTTCCTCTCCGGCCAGCGGCCGT
The DNA here is from genome assembly GCA_964583655.1 of uncultured Desulfarculaceae bacterium. Classification (GTDB taxonomy): domain Bacteria; phylum Desulfobacterota; class Desulfocorpusculales; order Desulfocorpusculum; family Desulfocorpusculum; genus CAZOXN01. The sequence goes on from CAZOXN010000051.1 coordinate 7,171, forward strand.
TCATCTCTGTGCGGAGTTTTTCCAAGCTCTACGGGTTGGCAGGGCTCCGCGTGGGATATGCCGTGACCAGCCCAGGGCTCGCAGAGGCACTCAACCGTGTGAGGGAGCCGTTCCCGGTGAATCGCCTGGCCCAGGTGGGGGCCAGGGCCGCCCTCCAGGACGAAGCCTTCCGAAGCCACGTCCTGGTGGAGACACAGAGGGGGAGAGACTTCCTCGGACAAGCCCTCCAGGGCATGGGTCTGAGGTGCCTGGAGTCCAACACCAACTTCGTCTTCGTGGATCTGGGGACAGAGGCCGAGGGTGTCTTTCAAGCCTTGCTCCGTCGAGGGATAATAGTGCGGCCAGGCGGGATCTGGGGGGCACCCACCTGGTGCAGGATAACCGTAGGTACCATGGACCAGAACCAGAGGCTCGTGCAAGCCTTGGCCGAGGTCTTAAGGGATGCGCAGGCAGGATGTTGAGACTTTCAGGCCCTTTCCAGTTTGACCCCATGGTCATGTCGAGGTGTCAGGTGACCTCCCGACGTCGCTGGCGGCCCATCCTCCCTGGCAAGTGATGGAGAGGTATAGCCGGAGACGTGACGAGGGGGAGAATCCCGCCCCCCTCCCCTCATCGATCACCCTCCCGTGTGGAGTCCTTGGACAGTGCGCCGGCGGGCACCTGGCTCGACTTCGACGATGTCGTGGGACCGGTGGGGATGGCCGGGCAAAGGGATGCGGGGTATAATGCTAGATATCTCATCCGGAGGCAGAGGATGGCTGAGAAGAGGGAGAAGCGTTCCAAGAGGTCGTTCCACCTTGTGGTGAAGCGGGAGCGGTGCAAGGCGTGCTACCTGTGCATGCATGTATGCCCAAAGGACGTCTTCGACAAGGAAGAGGGATTCAACGCCAAGGGGTATCAGCCGGTGCGGGCAGCCAGACCGCAGGACTGCACTGGGTGCAGGGCATGCACCATAGTCTGCCCTGACGTGGTCTTCGAGCTTTACGAACTGGCCGAGACAGCCTGAGGGACTCTCACTTTTTCCTGCCGGATTTCTTCTGGCGCAGGAAGGCGTCCCTGAGCTTGAAGATGCAGTACATCACGTTCGCCTCCCCTCGGACTATGTCGTCCGCCAGTGCTCGACAGTTGGGGGCCCCGCAGGAGCCGCAGTCGATGCGCGGGAGGGACTCCAAGATCTTGGCCTTCTGAGACATCTTCTCTATGGCCCGGGATGGGTCCAAGTCCAGCCCCTCCACCGAAAGAGGGGCGAGCCTCCGGTCGAAGTGCGGCATCAGGCGATCGAAGTTCTCCTCGGCCCACCTCTCGTGGGATGCATCAGACTGGGGGAAACTGCGGCAGAGCTTCTGGATCTTGGCCCTTCCGCGGTAAGGATTGTCCACCATGAGGGGGCCTCCAGCGCACCCCGCATAGCACGCACGGCACTCCACGAACTCTATGTCCGACAAGGTATGGTTGTCGATCTCCTCGATGACACGGACCAGATGCTTTATATCCGAGACTGCTATAGCGTTCTCCAGGCCCAGGGCCTCCACCTCACCCCACAGGGTGCCCCACCGAATGCCGACCCCGGAGGAGCGCTGCAGGTGCGGAGGAGGCACCCCGCTTCTCTGCCTGCGCCTTATGGCGAACATGAGATCCCGGTAAATCTCTCCTATGGATATGGCCCCGTCGAGATGCGTCTTGCCGCCCGTGTACGGGTAATGGATAGTAGTGATGCGGGCGGGACAGCCGGCCAAATAGAAGGCCCCTATCTTCTCTTTCGGGATCCCCGTCTCCTCTGAGCGCTTCTCCTTCAACTCCTTGATGGCTAGCTCCAGGGCCGAGTCCACCGGGATCACCAGGTCCACGAGATCCGGGTACTTGAGTTGCATGAACCGCACCACTACCGGACAAAAGGAGGTCATCAACGGCTTGGGACCATGGTACCGGTCCAGATACACCCTCAGGACGTAGCTGGCACGCTCTGTGGCCAGGGCCGCCTCATAGACCTCGTGGAATCCCAGATCCAGGACCCCGGCAAGGATATCATCGGGGAGGACGCTCGGGATGAACTGGCCATAAAGGGACGCCTCGGGAACGGCTATGCGATATTCGTAATCCGTTATGGAGGAGATGGGGTCCGCAAGGACAACACCCGCTTGATGAGGACAGACGCGCACGCACTCCCCACAATCGATGCAGATGTGCGGCTTGATGATGGCCTTGCCGTCCCGGATCCTGATGGCCTCCGTGGGGCATACGCGCATGCACGCGGCGCACCCTACACACCTTTCGGGGTCCAGCCTCACACTGGAGCGGGGCGTGGTTGACCTCACTTGGCGGCCGGCCGTCACGCGGTCCACTTCCTCCAGATCTCCAAGGAGCCCTCGGAGTTTCCTCCCCTCAGGATCCATCCCTGCTTCCCCCTATCCATGGCTGGGCACTTATGAGCCCTCCGAGCCTGTCGTCCACTTCAGCCATTCACATCTCCCGGATTCACCTTAAAGATATCTTCCCCCGGAATCACCGTCAATCGGCGTCGCGAAGGAAGGGCTAGTCACAAAAATTCGATCGCGCTGCCCAGGGGGCACCACCGGAGAGGGGGTTTTGATCTCCAGTGACCCGGTCAGGGAGAATAGACATCGGAGACCCTGGAGGCAGGGGTCTTACGACCTGAGCATCCTTTGAAGGGTCTCCTCGAAGGTCCTGAAGGCCTCTTCCCCGAACAGGCAGAAGATCACCTATTGGAGGGAAGTGTTCCCCTGGAGGTACTCCTTGGCGGTCTCCAGCATGATCCTGGCGCAGCGGTCCATGGGAAAACCGAAGATCCCGGTGGAGATGGCTGGGAAGGCGATGCTCTTCAGTCCCTTTTCATCG
>CAZOXN010000052.1:0-9993 GCA_964583655.1 uncultured Desulfarculaceae bacterium
GCCTCCGCCAAGCCGCTCCGAGAAACGCCGTCACCCTGTGATCACTTACCTTTCGCGGTGTCCCCCCTGAAAGATCTGGCGTGACATTTCTTGGCATACTCGCCATCCTGTGGTGACCACAGACTGCTTCTGTCTCTGGCAGGAGGCAGCCTAATACCCGCGGTCCCCTCCGGGCTGGATCAGTGGACAGGACCTTCCTGGGCCCTCTTGCCTGCCCCGCGATGGAGCCACGAACGCCGGCCCAGGTACGCCTCTATGACCCTGGGGTCCCTCTGGATCTCGCCTGGGGTCCCTTCGGCGATCTTTACCCCGTAATCCAGGACGGTTATGCGATGGGAGATACCCATGACCACGCGCATGTCGTGCTCTATGAGGATGATCGTCAAACCGAACTCCCCTGTCAACCGCTTGACCAGGTGCATGAGGGAGACCGTCTCCTGGGGGTTCATGCCGGCCGTGGGCTCGTCCAGGAGGAGCAGCTTGGGGTCTGTGGCCAGGGCCCTGGCGATCTCCAGGCGGCGCTGATCCCCGTAGGGAAGGGACCTAGCGAGGGAATCGCGCCGTCCCTCGAGGCCCACGAATTCCAGGAGCTCCATCGCCCTCCGGGAGGCCTGGGCCTCCTCGGTGCGAGTCCAACGCCCCCTGGATATCGCACCCCATACGCCTGTCTTGAGGCGGCAGTGCCGCCCCACGAGGACATTCTCGAATGTGGTCATGTTGGGGAAGAGGCGTATGTTCTGAAAGGTCCTGGCGATCCCCAGGGCCGTTATCTCGTGACTCCTGGCCCCGGCCAGCTCCCTTCCGTTGAAACGTATCGAGCCCTCATCAGGGGGATAGACCCCTGTCATCACGTTGAACAGGGTGGTCTTCCCTGCTCCGTTGGGACCGATTAGGCCGGCTATGATCCCTGTCTCCACCGCCATGTCCAGCCCGCCCAAGGCCACCAGCCCGCCAAAGCGCTTTGCCACGCCTCTGATTTCCACCAAGGGGGACATGATCCGGGGTCACTCCTGCCTTCTCAACTCCAGGCGCCTCCTGCTGGAAGGGATGAACCCCATGGGACGAAAGACCATCATGATCACCAGGAGCGCCCCAAAGGCGAGCATCCGGTAAAGGGAGACCGCCCTGAGGACCTCCGGGATACCTATCAGGACCAGCGCGCCCAGGATCACACCTGGGATGCTCCCCATGCCGCCTATGATGATGAGGCAAAGGACGTTGATGGAGACCATGAGGGAGAAGTCGTCGGGGAATATGGAGCCTTGGCGCGCTGCGAAGATGATCCCCCCTACGCCGGCGAAGGAGGCCCCGATGGCGAAGGCCATGAGCTTGTACTTGACCACGTCGATGCCCATGAGGGATGCCGCGTCCTCGTCCTCCCTCATGGCGATCCAGGCGCGACCTACGCGGGAATCATTCAGCCGCTGGGCGATGAACACAGAGAGGAGGCAGCCGGCCAGGATGAGGTAGTAGTAATGGGTCGGGGTAGTGAAATCGAAGGAGCCGATGGACGGCGGGTCTATCCTCAAGAGTCCTTTGGGACCGTTGGTGACCGTGTCGAGGTTGTTCAGGACGATGCGTATGATCTCTCCGAAGCCCAAGGTGACGATGGCGAGGTAATCGCCGCGCATCTTCAGCACTGGGATCCCGAGGAGGGCCCCTCCCAGCGAGGCCAGGGCCACGCACACCGGTATCATGAGCCAGAAGGGGACGTGGATGCCGAACTGCGGCGAGGCGAGAAGGGCGTAGCTGTACGCCCCTATGGCGTAGAAGGCCACGTACCCCAGGTCCAACAGGCCCGCGAATCCCACCACCACATTGAGCCCGATGCCCAGCATGATGTAGATCCCGATGTAGGCGAGGACGTGCGTCCAGTAGTTCCCGATGAGGAATGGGAGCGACGAGATCAGACCCACCAGTGCCAGGTATCTCGTCCACCTCGGTACCATGTGGATGCGCCCCATCGAGCCGTCCATCACCTGAGCCACCGTCACGCCCTCTCCGAGACCACCTCCCCCAGGATCCCCCTGGGCCTGAAGATCAGTATTAGGACCAGGAGGCTGAAGGCGATCACGTCCTTGTACTGGGCAGGAAGGACGAAGACCCCCAGGGCCTCGGCGAGCCCAAGGACGTACCCCCCTAGCATGGCCCCGGCCACGTTGCCTATCCCCCCCAGCACCGCTGCGGTGAAGGCCTTTATCCCTGGGAGGAAGCCCATCATGTGGTTTATCTGGGTGTAGTACATTCCCACCATCACCCCTGCCACAGCGGCCAGCACGGAGCCCACGACGAAGGTGGTCACGATGATCCTGTCCACGTCGATCCCCATCAGGGCGGCCGTGTCCTTGTCCTCGGCCACGGCCCTCATGGCCTTGCCCGTCCTGGTCCTCTTGATGAAGAGATAGAGGCCGGCCATCATCGCGACCGACCCCAGGATTATGAAGACCTGGAAATAGGAGACGGAGACCGGGCCGAGCCCTATTGCCCCCTCTGGGAATACGTCGGGGTATATCTGCATCCTGGCCTTGACCAGGAGCATCATCACGTTCTGGAGAAAGATGGAGGCCCCTATGGCGCTGATGAGAGGGGCGAGCCTGGGTGCTCGGCGCAAGGGCCTGTACGCCACCCTCTCCAGGATCACGCCCAGGACCGAGGATACGAGCGTGGCCCCCAGGAAGGCTGCTAGGATGGAGAGGGCCGCGTTGGTCGTGGCGAATCCTGACTCCATCAGTTGCAGCAGTACGAAGAACCCCGCGAAGGACCCGAACATGAAGATCTCGCCGTGGGCGAAATTGATCATGAACAGGATCCCGTAGACCAGGGTATACCCCAGGGCGATGAGGGCATAGATCCCGCCGATGGTCAGGCCGTTGAGGACCTGGTCCGCGATGACCTCAGGCGACGGAACGAGGGACATATCCCTTCTATTTCACTTCCTTGAAGGAGCACTTGCCCTTGTCGCACACGACCCTGTTCACCGCCACCACCGAACCGGTCCGGTCCCCGTACTGATCGAAGGTGATCTTTCCGGTCACCCCGTCGTACTGTGTGGCGGCCACGGCGTCCCTGAGGGCCTTCTTGCCTATGACCAGACTCCCGTCCTCCTTCTGCGTCGCCACCTTTTCCACGGCCATCATCAGGATCTTGGTGGCATCGTAGGCCTGCGGCGAGAAGGTCTGCCGCGGTCCGTACTTGGCCTCGAACCTCTTGACCCAATCGGTGAAGGCCGCCGCCTCAGGGGTCTTGGCATATGTGACGAAGGCCCCTTCGGCCGCCTTTCCGCTGGCCTGGATGAAGTCTTTCTCCGTGTAACAGCCGTCATCGCTCAGGAACTTGGCCTTGATGCCGATACGCCTCATCTGGCGGACCACCAGGGAGCCCTCGGCGGCCATGCCACCGAAATAGACGAGCTGGACGTTGAGGGGCTTGATCTTGGTGAGCACGGGCGTGAAGTCCTTGTCACCCCTAGTCAGTCCCTCGAAGGCCACCGCCTGTCCCCCGCCCTGCTCCACGTTTCGTCTGAACTCCTCGGCCAACCCCTGGCCATAGGCGCTTTTGTCGTGGAGCACGGCGACCTTCGTCCATTTGTTCTTGAGTGTGAACTCCGCGGCGGCCTTTCCCTGGATCTTGTCGTTCCAGCAGGTCCTGAAGAATATGGGGATGCCTCGGGCCGTCAGCTCGAGGCTCGTGGACGAGGGCGAGATCATGACCACCTTGTACTTGTTGTGAACGTCTGAGGCCGGGATGGAGCCGCCGCTGCACATGTACCCAACCACCCCCACCAGGATGGGGTCGTTGCAGAACTTCTCGGCTATGGCCACAGAGGGGGCGCCCTCGCACTGATCGTCCTCGGCCTGGAGCACGATCTTGCGTCCCAAGAGGGTCCCTTTCTCGGCTATGGCCATCTCCGCCCCGTTTCGGATGTCTATGCCTAGGGTGGCATACGAGCCGGACAGCATGGCCCCGAGTCCGATCTTGATGGTGGAGTCCTTGGGTATCACGATCTCCCCCCACTCGTCCGCTGCCGAGGCCGCGAAGGTCCAGAAGATGGTGCAAAGAGAGATGATCAGGGTCAAGGTTCCTAGCCTTCTCATGTTCGCACCTCCTGTCTCTTTATGGATATCGCCTCGCCTGCGGGGCAAGACCCCGTGCGGGCACCCGTTCCTCCCACGGCAAGGCCTGTCCTTCGAACGGGGAGATCTTCCTGTACCATGAAGGGCCACTTTTGTCAAACTTCATGCCGCCTCCCCTTGGCCCTCTCCCGTACCTCCATGCGGATGGTGGCACCCACGAAGTCGAACTCCTGGCGGATCCTATGGACGAGGTAGCGACGGTAAGAATCGCTGATACCCTCCGGGGCATTGCTGAATGCCACGAAGGTGGGGGGAGCCACCTGGGGCTGCGTCATGTAATAGAGCCTGACCCTGCGCCCTCGATGGATCGGGGGGGGGTGCTCTGAGATCCATTGCCGAAAGCCCCGGTTCAGAACTGGGGTCGGGACCCTCCGGAGGCAAGACTCATGGACCGCGTTCACCCACTCCAGGAGCTTTCTTACCCTCAAGCCCGTGTAAGCGGAGACAGTGAGCACAGGTGCGAAGTCCAGGTGCCGGAGCCCACGACGGACCTCCTCGACGTAATACTCGTGGGTCCGGTGGTCCTTGGCTATGAGGTCCCACTTGTTCACCAACACCACGCACCCGCGTCCCCTCTCCACGATGTATCCACCGATGCTGGCGTCCTGGTCCGTGACCCCTTGGGTAGCATCGAGCAAAAGAACTGCCACGTCGCAACGGTCTATGCCCTTGAGGGCCTTTATGGCGCAGTACTTGTCCAGGGGCAGGTGCGTGCGGGACTTACGCCTGATCCCAGCGGTGTCTATGAGCAGGAAACGCTTCCCGTGCCAGCGAAGCTCGGAGTCCACGGAGTCGCGGGTGGTCCCGGGGATGGGGCTCACCAGGGAACGCTCCTCGCCCAGGAGCCGGTTGACCAGGGAGGACTTCCCCACGTTGGGCCTCCCCACCACGGCCACCCTTATCTTGCCCCCCATCCCCTCGGGCAAGGGCGTGGCCTCCGGGAAGCCCCTGGTGATCTCGTCCAGGAGGTCGGGGACCCCCTTCCCGTACTTGGCGGAGATGGCGTGTATGCGCTCAGCCCCCAGCTCGTAGAACATGAGGGCCAGGGGGTCCTGTCTGTCGCCATCTACCTTGTTGACCACATAGAAGACAGGCTTGGATGTCCTGCGCAAGAGGGCGGCGGTCTCCCTGTCCGAAGGGGTGGGGCCATCCTTGGCGTCCATGAGAAAGAGGATCAGGTCCGCCTCCTCGATGGCCAGCTCGGTCTGCTCCCTGACCAGGGAGGGCAACGGCTCCTTGGTGGAGGGCTCGAACCCGCCCGTGTCCACCAGGATGAAGGCCCTGCCGTTCCAGATCACCTCGTTGTAGAGCCTGTCCCTGGTGACACCGGGCATGTCGTCCACCAGGGCCCTTCTCTCCCGGGATATCCGATTGAAGAGGGTGGACTTGCCCACGTTGGGTCGGCCCACTATGGCTACGATGGGCTTCATAGACGTGTCCGTGGTCCGTTGTCCGTGGTCCGCTGTCTTTTCTCGTCGGGGTCTCTCAACAGACCACTGACGACTGACCACGGACACTCAACTTCAACGATACCCCATTCTTCGAAGTGTCCTCTCATTCTTTGACCAGTTCTTCTCCACCTTGACCCACAGCTCCAGGTACACGGGTCGTCCCAGGATCCCCTGTAGGTCCACACGGGCCGCTTGGCCGATCTTCTTGAGCATGCGACCTTGGGCACCGATGAGGATGCCTTTCTGCGACTCCTTTTCCACGTAAACCGTGGCCCTTATGTAGACTGGCTTGGGCGGCCTCCTCTCCTCGAACTCCTCGACCACCACGGCCACCGCGTACGGGATCTCCTCCCCGCACATGTTGAAGACCTTCTCGCGGATGAGTTCCGAGGCCAGGAATCGCTCCGGGAGGTCCGTGACCTGGTCCTCGGGGAAGTACTGCGGTCCCGGGGGGAGGAGCCGAATGATCTCCTTCTCCAGGGTATCCAGACCATCGCCGGTCAAGGCGCTGGCTGGGATCAAGGCCTCGAAGGGATACAGGGTGGCATATCGATCCATTATGGAGAGGAGGGAAGGCTTGGGTACCGTGTCTATCTTGTTGATCACCAGGAGGACCGGCGTCTTGGTCTCCCTCAGGTTCTCGATGATGTAAGCGTCGTCCTCGCTGCTGGAGCCGTCGGCCTCGATGAGCATCAGTATCACGTCCGCGTCGGTCAAGGTGCGGATGGCCTCTTTGGTCATGTACCGGTTCAATGGCCTCTCGGCCCTGTGGATCCCGGGTGTGTCCACGAAGAGCATCTGGGCGTGAGGCACGGTCTTGACCCCGAGGATGCGGTTCCTGGTGGTCTGGGGCTTGGGGGAGGTGATGGCCACTTTGTATCGGAGGAGTTGGTTCAAGAGCGTGGACTTGCCCACGTTGGGGCGTCCCACTATGGCGATGTAGCCTGAACGGTAGGGTTCGGTCTCCATATCGCGGCCACGACTGATGACAACGGGGATTCCTCACAATCCCTGTGCAGATGGGGTGCCTTCCTCGGCCAGGAGCCTGTCCAGCATCTCCCTGGCCGCGTCTTGCTCTGCCTCCTTCTTGCTCTTGCCTGTCCCCACGGCCTTGAGCCCTGCTCCAAGGTCCAGCTCTACCTTGAAGCATTTGTCATGGTCCGGACCCTGGGCGCACAGGAGCCTGTAGTGGGGGGTGACCTTGAGGACCGACTGCGTGTACTCCTGGAGCCTGGTCTTGAAGTCGTCTGCCGTGAGCCCCCAGGGGCGTTCGGCTATCTCCCGGTAGAACTGGACCCGGATCACCTCCAAGGCCTTCTCGAACCCCCCGTCGAGATAGATGGCTGCCAAGACCGCCTCGTATGCGTCGGCGAGGAGTGAGTTCTTCTGACGCCCACGCGTCCTCTCCTCCCCTTTGCCCAGCAGCAGGTGCGAGCCCAGGCCGAGGGCACGGGCCTTCTGGGCCAGGGATTTCTCCCTGACCAGGGCCGCCCTCCATTTGGAGAGGACCCCCTCCGGTTCCTCGGGATGGACGACCATCAGGAGGTGGCTGATGGCCAGGTCGAGGACGGCATCCCCGAGGAACTCGAGCCTCTCGTTGCTGGTCAACCCCTTGTGAGGGTGCTCGTTGACGTAAGACCTGTGGGTCAGGGCGGTCTCCAGGAGGAGGGGGTCTTGGAACCTGTGGCCGATGGCCTCCTCCAGGTCAGGAAACAAACGCGGCGCCCCGGCATCCATGACACGATCCTCCGCCAGTTTCTGAAGAAATCCTAGCAGTTAGGGCGGATGGTGTCAATAAAGGCCTGGACCGTCGATCCCCGGCGAAGGGCCTCACCTCATGTACGAGGGGGTTTCTCCAGTGAGGAAGTCCTCGCGGATAGGGGAGAAAATGTCGAGGACGAGGACCCTCTCATCCCCGACGCTCTCGAGCTCGTGGGGCTCCAAAGACGGTATGCGGTAAAGGGCAGGGGCCTCCAGGGGTCTTTCCTGGCCCTGGATTCGCCACAGGCACTTGCCCTGGATCAGGAATCCCATCTGCTCGTGGGGGTGGGCGTGTTCCGCCACGCGCAAGCCAGGGTCGATCTCGTAATAGACACACATCACGTGGTTCAGTGTGAAGATGAATCGCTTGATCCCAGGGGCTATGGTCTCCAACGGCGCAGTTGCCAATTCCTGGAAGAGTTCCATGGCGTCTCCTGTGATGCCTTCGCTCGAACGGCCACGTCAGCTACCGAAAGTATCAGACATGGCCCCACCGGTCAAGGGGAAAGGTGAACCTTGGACGGCTCGAAAGAGACGCGCACCACCTGCCCGATCCGCAGTCGCTGCTGCTCCATGTCGCGGTGGCTCACGATGGCCACGCGGGGGAACGGACCACTGAGGCAGACCCGGTGATAAGGCCCCATGGGGACGATCCTCTGGATGCGCATCGGGAGTTCATTGTCCTCATGGCCATCACAGGGGGAAAGGATGACCTTTTCGGGTCGGAGGGATACGGTCACCTCCGTCCCCACCGGTAACTCCCCCAAGGCCTCTATCTCCTGGCCGGCCACCGATACGACCAGCCGAGGCTCTTTACGCGCCACGACCCTGCCGGGTGAAACGTTCTCCACCCCCATGAAGCAAGCAACCAATGCACCAGCCGGGCAATCCATCAGTTGCCCTGGAGGGCCGATCTGGAGGATCCGCCCCGCATCCATCACCGCCATCCAGTCCGAGAGCCTCAGGGCCTCTGTCCTGTCGTGGGTCGCCAAGACCGCCGTTGTTCTTGTCCTCCGCAGCGCTTCCTCGAGATCCTCCACGAGTGCCTCCCGGCTGGGCAGATCCAGGGAGGCGAACGGCTCGTCGAGCAACAAGAGTTCCGGCTCGACGGCAAAGGCCCTGGCCAGGCTAGTCCTGCGGGCCTCTCCGCCGGAGAGTGCGCGGGCCGGCCTGTCGCGCAGGGGGGCTATGCGAAACCGCTGCAGGTTCTCCGTCACCTTCTCGACCATCGCGTTCCTCTCCACTCCTCTGAACCGCAAACCCATGGCCACGTTGTCCCAGACCGTAGCGTCGAGGAGGAGGGATTCCTGAAAGACCATGGCGATCCTCCTCCGACAACGCAGAGGAAAGAGGGCCCGCGGGAGGCTCTCCCCGTCGAAGAGTATCTCCCCTGAGCGCCGCGGTATTAGGCCGGCGATGGCCAATAGGAGCGTGGTCTTGCCGCAGCCGTTGGGCCCGAGCAGGGAGAGGATCTCGCCTCGGCCGATCTCGAGGGACGGGATATCCAGCGCAAAGCCCCCCCCGCGCTCTACCCTGAGTTCTGCGAGCTGCACGAGCGGCATGACAGAACTCATCCTGGCCGGCCTCGCTGCTGCACGTGGGTGAGGGCGAGGGTGATCAGGTAGGCCAAAAGGAGCAAGATGGCGCTCAGGGCAATGGCCATATCGAAGTTCCCTCGGCTGGTCTCCATCACCGTGGCCGTGGTCAGGACGCGAGAGTAACCCTTGATATTGCCACCCACCATCATGGATGCACCGACCTCCGAGATCACCCCTCCGAATCCGGCCATCACCGCCGCCAGCAGAGGGAGCCTGGCCTGCTTCACCAGGACCCACGCCATCTGCAGGCGGGTTGCACCCAGGGCGAGGATCTGGAGCCGCAGTTCAACGGGTAGCTGCTGGATGGCCGCCAGGGAGATCCCCATGATGATGGGCGTGGCGATGATGGCCTGGGCGATGATCATGGCCGTCGGGGTATAGAGGATCCCGAGAAAGCCCAGGGGTCCGTTTCTCCACAGCAAAACGGTGACGAACAGGCCCACCACCACCGGCGGAAGGCCCATGCCGGTGTTCACGATGCTGACGAGGATACCCCTTCCGTGGAACTGTGAGAGCCCGATCGCCGTTCCAAGGCAGACGCCGACCGTCAGGCTCAGGAGGGTGGCTGTCCCCGAGACCCGAAGGGACAAAAGGGTGATCCGTATCACCTCGGGGTCCAAGGTGACCAGAAGCCAAAAGGCCTTGCGCAGTCCGTCCAGGATGAGATCCATCTATCTGCTCAGCTCCTCTAGCTTTTTGCCGGCATCAGGGAAGAAGAGGGGGGATCCATACTTGTCCACTCCAAAGATCCGGATCATGGCCTGTGCCTCGGCAGATACCAAGAAATCGGCGAAGGCCTTGGCCCCCGAGGCATTCACTTTGGGCCACTTGGCATGACTGACCTGGATCACGTGATAGACGTTGAGCAGGATGGCATCGCCCTCGACGAGGACCTCGAGGGCCAGATTCCTCTTGAGGGCCAGATGGGTACCTCGATCCGTCAGGGTGTTGCCCTTTTTCTCTGAGGCCACGTTGAGGGTCTGCCCCATGCCTTGGCCGGTCTGCTGGTACCATTTTTGCCCATCCGGGTTGATTCCCGCCGCCTTCCAG
>CAZOXN010000053.1:0-9921 GCA_964583655.1 uncultured Desulfarculaceae bacterium
CCCCCTGAAGTCGGCCTTCCCCCGAACCCCCTCCACCAGGGCCAGGGTGAAGGCCCCGTTTCCCCAATCAGGGTTCTCCAGGGAGTACTGCCTCCCGGTGGCAGAGGAGAAGACCACGGCGCCGTTTTCGGCACTGGCCAGTTCGTTGATGACCGAGGTCACGTCCAGGGCTGCCCGGCGCTTGACCTTACCCATGAGGTTCCCCGAGTGGCAGGCGTCCATGAAGACCAGGACCTTCCCGGGCAGGGTCGCCACGGTGGAGGCGATGTCCGCCTGGGAGATACCGGTGCGCTTGAGCCGCTCTATGTCCGCATCCACGGGGAGAAAGTAGAACATGCCGTTGGGATCGTTGATGCCGTGCCCGGCGAAGAAGAGGAGGGCCATGTCTTTCTGTGTGACCTGCCTCTGGAGCCATTCCAGGCCATCGAGGATGTTCCCCTTGGTGGCCTGTGCATCCGTGAGTATCCTGGCCTCCACGCCAGCGTACATGGCCCCTTGCTGGCCCTTCCAGACCTCGCCGAAGTCCAGGGCGTCCTTGGCGGCGAGGCCGAGCCTCAGGGCCTCGTCCTGGTACTGGCTCACCCCCACGGCGAGGACGTAGAGCTTGGGCTTGATCTGAAACTCCTCCTTGGCCTGGGCACCTCGCCATCTGAGCCTGACCGCGGCCGGCTCGCTGGATGCGTGGCGGTTTTCCGCTATCAAGGAGAGCTCCAAGTCCCTGGGCGGGACCGTGAGGGTCAGCTCTCCGGTATCTTTGATCTTCTGGGGGTCCTCCTCTTTCAGGGCTGGCCTTCCATCTATCATCACCTTGAGCCCGGTGAGGGGTTCACTGCTGCGAGCCGAGTACCGGACCCTGACCGTCGGCGAGGAGATCTCGGTATTGTCCTCAGGGGATAGGATGCGCACCACCGGTGGGAGCTTCTCCTCCACAGAGGCCGGCTGTGTCTCCTGGCGCCCGGACTCCCGGTTCGCCAGGAGGAGCGCCTCCTTCTCGTCCATGGAGGCGATGATGCTGTCTATGACGTCCGACCTGGCATAGAGTGACCTGAAACGCGAGGCGGGGAAGAACTCCCCCTCCTGATCCCTTCCTCGGTTGACATGCCAGCCGATGAGGTCCTCCCCACCTGGCGATGCGTGATAGTATCCGGAGGGGGTCCAGAGGATCCAGCGTTTGCGATCCTTGTGCGGGAAAAGAGCCAGGAGCTCCCGGCCGTCGGAGACACGATACCAGCGGATGGTCCCGTCTCCCATGGCGGCGACAACCAGGCTGCCGTTGGTGTTGACGGCGAAGGCCCCGTTGACAGGGACAGTCCAGATCGTCTCGCCTTTGGTGTCATGACGGACCAGGGACCAGTCCGTCCCCAGGACGAATCCGGAGCGGTCCGGCAGCACCGCCAGGGATCGAGAAAGAGACCCTCCCGGGATCGGAAGGGGCTTGCCGCCGAGCTTCGGGGAAGGCATACCCTTCCAGTCGGTCACTTCCACCCCCTCGGTCACGGGGGCCCTGAGGGTGAGGGCGGCCTTGAGACCACCGAAGAGGCTGTACGTGAGATCGACCAGGCTGCGCTCCGCAGTGGAAAACAAGATCGGGGCCTTCCCCCCAGCCTCGGAGGCGAACTGCACGGTCCATGCATCCGCTGAGACGAGGAGGTTCTCCGCATTGTTCCTGTGATTCGCTGTGGGGGTCTCCTTGAGGAGCCTGCGTGTGCCCGACTGGTCCAGCACGCCGAAGGTGGCGGGATCGAAGGTCGAGAAGGCGACCCCGCCCGACCGTAGGGGTAATAGGTCCGAAAGGGGGGCCTCCCCCGCAGGGATGTCCGTGTATGCGCCCCTTCCACCCTGGTCCCACCTCCTTATCTGCCAGACCCATTTGCTCCCGTGCCCTCCCGCGGCGTAGAGATAACCGCCGTCCCAGGACCATGCGACGAACACCAGATTCCCCTTCCTTCCGATCCCCGAGGAGTCCGGGACAAAGGCGTGGGAGAGGGTGGTTCCCTTGAGTCCGAGAACCTCGACCTTGTTGCCGTCGAGGAACCCCACGGCCACCAGGGAACTGTCCGGGGAGAAGGCAATGCCTACGGGGAGCTTGCCCACCTTAGGCCGAAATGTGCCTTTGGGCGTGATCTCGGAGGCCCCACCCGCTTGGCTCCCCAGCCCCTCCAGGTCGTAGAGCCGTACCAGACCGTCCATGCAGGTGGTGGCGAGGAGAGATCCCCGCCTGTCGAAAGAGAGCCCTCGGGCGACCTTTTCGTAATGCTCGTCCTTTGCCGCAAGCTCGTAATCCCTCGTCCTGAAGAGTCGGATCCCGCCCCGGTAAAGGGCTGCTGCAAGCCACTTGCCGTCGGGGGAGTAAGCGAGTTTGTGGATACTGGCCTGTTGCCCTTTCAGGCGTTTGAGCAACCGGCCCGTGGATATATCGAAGAGATAGATCGAGGTCTCCCCTTCCCAGGTTCGCCCCGTCTGGCCCGCGCAGGCCACGGTCTTGCCGTCGGGCGAGAGGGCCACAGTGTAGAGTTTCCCCTCGTGCCCCGGACCTATGGGCGGCCGGAGGGTTCGCAGGAGCAATGGCTCCTCACCACGGGAGATTTCCCACACCCTGGCGGTCTTGTCCGTGCCCGCGGTCACCAGGAGGCGCTCCGAGGAGTCCACGGCCATGGAAGTTATGCGGCCAGTGTGGGTGCCGGTCTCGAGACAAAGGACCGGCTCCCTGGACTGGGCCCAGGAGTCCTCCTGCAGCAAAAGACCGAGGAGTGGGCCCACGAAGGAGGAGATCACGGCGATGGCTAAGCAGAGACCATGCATGGCGGTCTCCTCTGTAAGCGAGAAGACGGAGGTTGATCGGTCTCGGGGCCAGCGAGGAGGATTCTACAGCGAGGGGGAAGGTAGCGTCAAGGAAAGAGGGACAGTTGCCCAAAGGTGCTGTGCGAGGTAGACTTGGGCCGTGACAAAGGGGCCATGATCGGTCTTTCCTGGCTGTGGGGAGTAGCTAAGGGATGCTCACCCAGGGGGAGGAGAGGGAGATCCTCCAGAAGGCCTACGTCCCAGAGCAGATAGTGGGACTAATGACGGGCCTCTCAGGCGGCGAACCTCACCTGTTGCGGGACTTCCTCTGCCTTGCAGGCTGTGACTGGCTCATGGTGATCGGCTATCCTCTGGAGGGACAGTTCGAGCCAGAGTCATTGGGGCAAGTGCTGAGGGAGGCGATGCAGAGGTTCCGCCCTGTGTATCTGTGGTTCGCTGCACCCGAGGTCCCTCGGTCCTTCTCCGGAAGGTGTACCGAGAGGGAGAGCGACTTCTATTACCTGCTGGACTTGAGGGAGTTCCGGCCCAACAGGACCCTGACGAGGCGGGTCCAGAGGGCCTCCGGGGTGCTCACGGTGGAGAGGTCCGCGGGGATGTCCCAGGAACACGAGGAACTCATCCAGGAGTTCCTGTCTCGGGGGATGCCCAGCCCCCGTGTGCGTCAGCTCTTCTTGAGCATGCCGCGATATGCCGGGAGCTCCTCCACGTGCGTTGTGCTGTCCGCCCGGGACCGCGATGGTCGGCTCGCTGCCATGTACGTGGTGGAGCTGGCTGCAGATAGGTTCGCCGCATACCTGGTGGGCTGCCACTCCAAGGAGAATTATGTCCCGTACGCCTCGGACCTCTTGTTCCACGAGATGACGCTCCTGGCCCTGGAGCAGGGCAAGGGCTACATAAACCTGGGACTCGGGGTGAACCAGGGGATAAGGAGGTTCAAGGAGAAGTGGGGAGGGGTCCCCTGGCTCAGATACGAGTTCTGTGGCTGCACGGGCGCCAAGGGGGGGGCATTGCAGGTCCTCCGTTGGTTCGGGATGGGCAGATAGCAGGAGCGAATCCAGGGAAAGAAGATGGCCTTGTTCCGTCGCAAGGAGAAGAGGCTCAGCATGCTCTGGAGAGTGGAGAAAGGGGGCCGCCTCTCGTATCTGGTGGGCACGGTCCACTTCTTCCCCTTCAGCTTCAGGGACTCCCTGAGGCGTCTGATAGGCTCGGTGGACACGGTCTTGCTCGAAGGGCCCCTGGACCCAGGGAGCATGGGGGACGTGGTCAAGCGGGGATCCGAGGGGAATGAGGGGGTGCTCCTGGAGGCCTTGGATGCCAAGACCATAAGGAAGATCAGCAGGGCATTGGGGTACTTCAGCGACAGGTCCCGTTCTGTCGGGGCCCAGATAGGGCTCATGGGCGGGGATGCGGGGGATCCGTTTCCTCCCGGATCCAGGGGTTGAGGCCATGGATGGCCTTCTTTCAGAGTTGGTTCCAGTTCCTGGGGCAGAGGGGGTGGAGGTACTCCATGGACCTGGACGCTTACGAGATCGCCAGGGATGCAGGCAAAGAGGTGGTGTTCCTGGAGACCATCGAGGAACAAATCCAGGCCCTGGAGGGGATACCCCTGGAGAGGATCGTGGCGTTCCTCAAGGAGGTGGACAAGTGGTCCTGGTACGCCAGGGAGCATGTTCGATTCTACCTCAGGGGAGATCTGGATGCCTGGCCAGGGGCCACGATGGGTTTCCCCACGCGGTGTGAGGCCATCCTGGACAGGAGAGATCCTGTCCTGTTCGAGAGGATGAGGGTCTACATGGAGAGGGGAGGGGCCGTGGCCTTCGTGGGCGTCCCCCACGTCAGGGGAATTAGGCCGCTCTTCCTGCAGGGAGGGTTCAACCTGGTCCAGGAGAGGGTATGATCCAGGAAGAATCCCTCCATCGCATAGCCTCTTGCGCCTATGTCCCGGAGCACATGCCGGCCTACGTCTCCTCGGTATCCCGGGCCGAGCCCTTCCTGGTGGGCGAGTATCTCTGTTACGCGAAGGGAGATCATCTAGCCTTCATCGGTTATCCGCTGGACAGGGAGTCGACAGGCGAAGAGATGGAGATGGCCCTGCGGCAGGCCTTGAGGGAGTTTCGGCCCAAGAGGGTGTCACTCGTGTCACAGGATATCCCGCCTGGTCTGGAGAAAGGGATCGGGACTCGGCGCGATCCCTCTTGCCGCAAGGGGGATGAGAGGGTGGTAAAGGGGTCGAGGGGCCCAAGGGAGAGGGACCGGCCATGGTTGTGGCTCGAGACAAGGGAGGCGGAGGTTCGCGACTGGTATTACCGGCTGGAACTACCACGGCTGCGTGTGCCCCCGAAGGTAGCCAATATGATAAGGAGGGCATCTAGGGAGGTGCAAGTGGAGCGAGGTGGTTCCATGGGACCCGATCACGAATCCATGATCCGATCCTTCCTTTCCTGCCGCCCCATGGATCCAGGCACACGAGAGATCTTCGAGCACGTGCCGGACTACGTCAACTCGGTGTCAACCGCCAGGCTTTACAGCGCCCTGGATGCCAGGGGGCGCCTGGTGGCCTTCGATGTGGGTGAGTTGGGGGCCGAGGGATACGGCTTCTACATGTTCAACTTCAGGTCGCAAGATGCCAAGGTGCCCGGGGCATCCGACCTCTTGCTCCATGAGATGATCAAGGAGGCGAGGGCATCCGGCAAGGCGTTTCTCAATCTCGGGCTCGGGATCAACCCTGGGGTATCGTACTTCAAGGAGAAGTGGGGCGGCGTGCGTTTCCTTCCCTACAGGTTCCGTCTGTACGGGACCAGGGGCAGTGCCATATTGGATGCCCTGATGGGGAGGGCTATGCGGTGAGATCGAGGGATGCTGCCAGCAGGGATGACCAGATCTCGGCTGGCATGCCATATTGGGACGAGGGGGGATCCCATGGCCATCCATCCAGCGGACATAAGGCCCTTCACCGCAGAAGTGACCGAGGTGAAGGGGGAGTGCAGCGCAGGGCACCGCAAAGGTGACACCTTCCAGATAAGCTGTTACGACAGCGGGGGCCTTTGCGGCTTCTTCTACCACGACATATTCCCGAGCCTTAGCGTCATGCAGTACGGCGGGAAGTATCCGTGGGCCACCGAGGGGGAGCTGACCCTAGAGTGCCCGGACAGGTACAACGCCGTCACCATCGTGGTGAGGAAGGGGTGAACAGAGGCCCGGGGCTGCCAGGGCCGGCCACTCAGGAAGAGCGCCTCCCATCCGAGGAGGCGTTGGCCCCGGCGGTCCCGGCCAACTTCCTCGCGAGGTTGGCGTGGGCCAGGGAGCAGGCCCTGCCGCTCCAGCCGTCAGGAGAGGCGTAGATCTTCCTCGTCTGTCTGTTGCACCCAAGGGCAGCGCACTTGGCTGCCCTTAGGGAGAGGTGCACCACCTTCATTATCTGACTCCTGGCGGGAGAGTGATCACGGGGCGGTGGGGGCATTGGTCTGTTCCGTCTGTCTCGTCTATTCCGTCTGTTCGGTCTATTCCGTCTGTCTCGTCTATTCCGTCTATTTGGTCTGTTTGGTCCGAAGAAGAATCGGTCGGCCTCAGCCCTGCTTGGGCCGAGAGGGCCGCCCCCAGGTCCGGATCCTGAAAAGCCGACCCCCTATTTTCAGCGAGGCCCGTGGACCCCTCCTCAGGTATGAACCCCCCGTTAGTCCTCAGGGGAGGGGGCCTCTTCGTACACGATCTGCCCCAGGGCCTTCTGCGTATATTCCCTGCCTGCCTTTAGGGCCTTGACGAAGGCCTCTTCCAGGCCGTGGGGGGCCCGGAGCTTGACCGCGGTCTCCAAGAAGGCCGGCTCCACCGGACAGGAAAGGGCCGAGATGGCCCCCAAGGCCACGATATTGGCCATCTGTGGCCTTCCTGTGGCCTCCTTGGCCAGGCGCGTGACCGGGATTGTGGCCACCCACCCCTCCGGGGCGTGATCCACCAGGGCCGGGTCCAAGACGATCACCCCTTTGGGCTTCATCATCCTCACACCCTCGTCGCATGCCTCCTGCGTCATGGGTACGAGGACATCCAGCATGATCGGCCTGGGATAGTCTATCTCCGCCTCGCTCATGACTACCTCGGCGCTGCTCATGCCGCCCCTGACCTGGGGGCCGTAGCTGACCGTCTGCACCACCCGCAAGCCAGGATTGAGTGTGGCGGCCTCGGCCAGGATGATGCCGGCCAGGACCACCCCTTGCCCACCTGTGCCGCTTATGCGGACCTCGTAGCGCACCTGGGTCCTCCCTCTTCAGTAGATCTGATGCGACTCGATCATCTTGGAGACCTCCTGGGGGTCCAGCCTGTAAGGAACGGCCTGTGAGGCGCGCTGGCGCACCTGCTCGTACTCGGTCTGGTAGTCAGGGATGTCCCTATCCACCAAGACCCCGATGCGGAACTTCCCCTGGAGGTCCTCCGCGTCCATCTTCTTGGCCTTTTCGACGGGCACCGCGTGGGATGCCATCCACATCATGGTGTCCACCGCCCCCCCCAGCAGGTTCAGCTTGCCGAAATGGGTGGGGCAGTGTGTTATGACCTCGAGGAGGGCGAACCCCTTCTTCTCCACCGCCTTCTCCAGGAGCCGGTCCAGGAGGTTGACGTGGTAGACCGTTCCCCTCGCCACGAACGAGGCCCCGGCTGCCTCCACGAGCCTGGATATGTTGAATGCATGCTCCACGTGTCCGAAGGGGGCGGTGCTCGCCCGCACCCCGTACGGCGTGGTGGGGGAGGATTGCCCTCCGGTCATGCCGTAGATGCTGTTGTTCATGATCACGGCCGTGAGGTCCACGTTCCTGCGGGCAGCGTGGATCAGGTGGTTTCCACCTATGGCCGTGGCGTCGCCGTCCCCCATGACCACTATCACCTTGAGGCGCGGCTTGGCCAGTTTTATACCCGTGGCGAATGTCAGGGCCCTGCCGTGGGTGGTGTGCAAGGTGTTGAAGTCCACGTAGACCGGAAGCCTCCCTGCGCACCCTATGCCGGAGACCAGGACCACGTCGTCCTTGGGGTACCCTAGCCTGTGGATGGTCCGGATCAGGGAACCCAGGAGGATGCCGTTGCCGCACCCTGGGCACCAGACATGCGGGAACTTCTTGTCGTGGCGAAGATACTGGTATATGAGGTGCCTCTCGCTCTTCATGCCTTCTTCCCCTCCAATACCTCCAGGATCTCCCCTGGCTTGATGAGCCTCCCCAATGCCTTGCTCACGGTCCGCACGGCCGCCCGACCGCGCACCACCCGCTTGACCTCCCTGGAGATCTGTCCCAGGTTCATCTCGGCCACCACCAGGAGGTTGCACCTGCCGAGGATGGATTCCACCGCCCTCCTGCAGAAAGGCCACAAGGTGACGAGCCTGAGCAGGCCAACCTTGAGTCCGGCCTCCCGCGCCTCCTCCACCGCGCGCCTGGCCGACCTCGCCACGGAGCCATAGGCGATGATGGCCACTTCCGCGTCCTCCATCCGGAAGGTCTCCCACCTCTGGATGTCCTCCAGGTGGCCCCATATCTTCCTGAACAACCTCCTCATGAAGGGCTCGATCTCATCCTCACGGAGCGTCGGGAATCCCCTCACGTCGTGCATCAGGCCCGTTACATGATACCTGTACCCCTCCCCGAATATGCCCATGGAGGGGACCCCGGATGGGGTGTCCTCGTAAGGTATGTACCATTCAGGAGGGACCGTGGGCGTGACCCGGTCTATGACCTCGATCTCCTCGGGGGGGGGAAGCACGAGGTCCTCCCTCATGTGGCCGACCACCTCGTCCATGAGCAGGATCACAGGGGTCCTGTACTTCTCCGAGAGGTTGAAGGATCGGACCGTCAAGTCGAAGCACTCCCTCACGCTCCATGGGGACATGGCGATGATGGGGTGGTCCCCGTGAGTCCCCCATCGGGCCTGCTGCACGTCGCCCTGGGATGGATTGGTGGGGAGCCCTGTGCTCGGCCCGCCGCGCATCACGTTGACCACTACGCACGGCACCTCGGCCATGCAGGCGTAACCGATGTGCTCCTGCATGAGGGAGAAGCCAGGGCCGCTCGTGGCGGTCATGGACTTGGCACCGGCCAATGATGCCCCTATGACGGCCCCCAGACTGGCTATCTCGTCCTCCATCTGGATGAAGGTCCCGCCCACCGCCGGGAGCCTGTGGGCCAGGACCTCGGCGATCTCCGAGGATGGGGTTATGGGATACCCTGCATAGAAGCGGCAGCCCGCGGCGATGGCCCCCTCTGCGCACGCCTCGTTGCCCTGGATGAGACGGGCCCCTTTGGGCTCACTTGGCTTGCTCATCCGTCCTTCCCTCCTCTTCCACCTCTATGGCGAAGTCCGGACAGCGCAGCTCGCACATCCGGCACACCACGCACGCCTTGGGATCCTTCCAGCGCGGGAAGCCCTCGGGGTCCTTCTCCAAGGCCCCCTTGGGGCACAATGCCACACAGATGCCGCAACGCTTGCACCAGCTACGATAGACCTGCAGGCGTTTGGGTCTGTCTCCAGATGCCCCCTTTACCCTCGGCCTGGAGACCGCCGAGGGACGAACCGTCTTCTCCATCATCCCCTCTGGCCAATGTGTTGGCCCTGTGTGCCTTGCAACGTGGCCCCATGCTAAGTCGCGGGCAGCGATGGTGTCAACACGGGACACAGGGTATGTCACCGTATCAGGCGCCCGACGAAATCGGCCACCTCCTCCTGATGCCTCAAGTAATTCTCGCAGAACTCCCTCTCGCTGCGGCAATCCATGATGTGGAGAAAGTAACCCAGATCCCACTTGCCGACGATGAAGAGGGTCTTACGCACATTATACGCCTTGAGCATGAAGTTCATGGCAGGGAGGATCTCAGGGTGTTCATCCCTGAGCAACCCCACATCCGTCCGCCTGCTGTCCCGGTGGATGATGTGCAGGAGGGGGAGGACCCCCCTGCGGAACACGTACTTTATGCAGTCGTACGGTTGGATGGATTCGATGAACTCCTGGTAAGCCCTGCGCCGATAGAGGAGCCTCATGCCCCTGGTGTCCAGAAAACTCAACTCCTTGGGGAAGTAGTGGCCTTTGAGGTACGAGACATAATCCCCCCTTATCTCCTCCCCCTTCTCCCCGAGGCCTGAAAGGCC
>CAZOXN010000054.1:0-3097 GCA_964583655.1 uncultured Desulfarculaceae bacterium
GACTCACCATATCCAGCAGGTGGGCTGGTGTGCCACCTGCAAGAAAAAGGTCGTCTGGGAAGAGAGTCCGTACAGCCCGTTTTGCTCGGAGAGGTGCAAGCTCATCGACCTCGGGGAGTGGATATCCGAGGGTTACCGCATCAGCACCCCCTTGGATGACGAATCTGCCCCTGAGGAGTGATGGTCAACCTACAGAGCCGAAGTACTCCTTGATCTTGCCGAGGACGATCCTCGGTATGTCCTCTTTCTTTTCTACCGAATAGATGGAGACGTGCTTCTTCAGGGCCATGGAACGACGGAAGGTCTGGACGTGTTCGTTGTCCCCGAGGTGCACCGCCGTGACACGGTTCTTGTGCTCGTTGAAGTAGTTGATCAGGATCTCCAGGTTGGTGATCTGCATGTCCGTGATCAGGAAGATGTCCGGCACGCGATCGGTCTGGAGGGAATCGATGTCCTCTAGCAGCAGCTTCGTCCCACCACCGAAATAGTGACAGATGGCCCGATAAACGTCCATGCGCTGCCTGGAATAAGGCAGGAGTTGGCGTCCCCCGGCCTTGGCATCGCTGAAGTTGTACACGGCCACCTGCACGTCGTTTCTCAGGTAAGCGTCGCAGGCACAGGCTGCCCCCAGCACTGCGTAAGAAAGCTGTTGCCTCGGGTTGGTCATGCTACCAGAGGAGTCCACCAGCACCATGCAGTCCGGCGTCCCTTCCTCCGTGCCGTATATCTCGCCTTCTCGCCTCTTCCAGGTCTGAGTGATCCCCGGGAGTATCTTTCCGAAGCTGGTCCATGGATCGATATCCTGATAAGGCTTTCCCACCTCCCACGGCACATGCTGATGGGGATATAGGGCCCCGCTCTTTTTCATCGGGATCTTCCGAATGGGCAAGGAGTAGTTCTCCGCCAGTTTCATGTAATACAGGATGTCGGCATCCAGAGACCGGCCAAGCCCCAGGCCCATGCCCGTCTCCTTGGGCCTGGTGGCCTCCAGGATCTCCTCTTCGAAATCCTGAATCATCTCGCGGAATTCGACAGGTGTGGCCGCCTCCATCGCGAAGTCCTTGAGCCCTTGGTCGATCTCCTCTGATGAGTACTGATCCAGGCTGTGGCCGCCCATGGGATTTGGCTTGTTGAGTCCGTCGAACCTCTCCTCGATCTCCAGCAACCCCTCCACCACCTTCGCGAACTTCCTGACGCTCTCCGGCCAGCGACTCCTGTCCAGATACGGCAAGCGGGAGAGTTTCCGCGAGACCTCCTCGTACCCGCTTACACCCAGATCCATGCCCCAGATCCTCTGGTACAGGGCATGGACGGCCTCATCCATGACACCCCGTTTCATGTGCTGATAGAGTCTGGGCAATGGGCTCTCGTGCTTGCTCACGCAGTGAGTGTCGGAGACCACGTCCATGAAGTAATCGGTGGCCTTCTGGGCCATATGCTTGTCCTTGAGGACCTTCTTGGCCTCGCTGTAAAGCTTCAGGTGAGTGGAGAAATCCCAGGGGCAATAAAGATAATGGGACACTGCGTGATCCAGGAGCCCTTCCATGACGTGGTCCGCTGCAAGGAAATCAGACATCTCTTCGACGAATCCCTTGGACAGGGAGATCCGCTTCTCCTTGATCTCCAGTGCTACGTTCTCGTTGGAGTCCGTCAGGACAGGATGAGGGAGCTCCGGAAAGAGGTGGCGCTCGCGCACCTTTTGCCAGACCTCTTTCAAGACATGTTCCTTTTCAGGGGCATCCACCGCTCAAACTTCCCCGGAGAGGTCTTGCGGCGCTAGGAGCTTGCCGCGCTGGTAGATCTTGCCGCCGAACAAAGTCTTCCCCACGCTCCGAATCCGGCCATCGACGTGGATCTCCCCGCCCCTCATCCACTCCCCGGTGCTCTGGCCAGCGTGTTCAGTGATGAGGATCTCACCCTTCATCATGCCGGCCCCGCACCAGCTCCCCGTGGAGCCCTCCACTACCAACCGCCCGCCGGAGAGACCCGCGCCGATGAAGTCTCCCACGTCCCCTTGCAGGATCAAGACCTTCCCTTCAGGAAGCCTGTACCCCAGGAAGTGAAAGGTGCGCTGATAATCCCGCAACCTTATCACGATCCGGTCCTCCTGGGCGTGATTGACCAAGGCGGAGATGTATATCCCGGCCGGCCCGGATATCATGTACGGGATCCTGTTGGAGCTGTCGAGCTCCGCGCAGAACTCCTCGATGTCGTCCGTGTCGTATTGCAGATCCCTGATGCCTTTTACCGCGGCGCTGTAAGCCTTGACCACTCGGCTGTGCTCCACGAGCCAGACCAGATCCTTTACTTCGTCTTCCACCAATCGCAGATATCCACTGACTATCTTTTCCATCACGTCTTCCTTGGCGCGGACGATACGCTCCAAGGGAAGCTCCTTCTTCTGATAGGGCACTACCCTGAAATCGGAAAACGGGTTCCTCATGTTCAGGAAATCTCCTTCCCGAGATCCAGGAGGATCTCCCTGTAGATCGGGTGATCTCCCACAATGGGCTCCAAGGTCTCCCCTTCCAGTATCCGACAGGCCACTGCCAAGGCGTTCTTCACCAGGGGACCCTGCTCCATGTAACGCCTGTGCATCTCCTTCACCGCGTGCTTGGCCATATGGATGGGCAGCGGATCTGTGCGCGATTCCTTCTCACGTTGGGCAGTTGCCTCATCCTTCCACTGGAGCCTGTGGGCCAGTGTGTAAGGCAGCACGGCGAGGAGATGCTCCAAGTCCACCTTTTCATCCCCCAGGAACCACGCCAGGGCCTGGGAGAAGTTGCGGACCGTTATGGGGAAACGGTTGGATATGCAGTTACGCACTGCCCCACAAAGATAGCCCGTGAAGTGGCACCCCTCGCCGCACCCCTCGTGGGTGCGCTTCTGGCCATAACGATAACAGAAGGAGAGCTCCGACAGGATCATACGCAGAAAGGCGTTGGCGTCCAGATCGAACGGGATCTCGTCCATGCCGCACCGAATGGCCTCCCTGCTAGAACGGGAGAGTGTAGGGATCCCGGCCCTCTGGGCCAAGGCCTCCCCGAACTCGTTGCACAGCGCCTCGACTCGCTCCATCCTGACGTTGTAAGGGATC